>CAZKJC010000309.1:0-2686 GCA_964552995.1 uncultured Ruminococcus sp. | reverse complement strand
CCGTAGGTGTCAGCCCCAGTCCGAGCGCGTGAAAGCTCCGCTTTCTCAAAATAATGGAGCGGATAAACATAACAAATTCAACTTTAACAAATTAAAAGGAGAACCGCATTGCAAATCTAACAAAATATGCGTGCCGGCATAAATTTTTTAATTCAGGAGATCAGTATGGAGCAAAAAAATAATATATCCGAAAAAAGAATACTGGCAAATGTTACGGACGGCAATGTGATAGCGGTCGGGGAACTGCTGGACGGGGTCTATTCGAAAAAGCTGTCGGGAGACGGGTATGCGGTCATGCCCGCGAAAAAGCTATGGATATTAGAGGGCGGGAACGTTGAGCTCTCCGCGCCCGCGGACGGCGTGGTCACGGAGATAGAGGACGGACGGCTGACAATGCGCACAGGCGACGGGATAAGCGTGTGCGTGGTCATGGGAGAAGCCGCGAAGCTGTTTACCGACGTCGGCGGCAGGCTTACGGCGGGGGAGCATTTCTGCACGCTACCGCCGAAAAAGTATCTCAGACGCTCGCTTTACGGCGGAGCTATACCGGTGCTGCTCACCGAGCCGCAGCGGGTCACGGAGCTGCATATCCTGTCGGGATATCACAAAAGCGGTGAAAAAGCGGCGCAGTACAAGGCGCTTTATGATATCTGATGCGGCGGTTTTCCGCGAAGCCGTTCCCCGAAAATTACCACATATAAAAAAGTATTTTTGCGCGGGGTAATTGCCACAATATACACAGCAGATCAATCTGAAATTCAAACAAAAAGGAGAATGGACTTTGAATATATCAAATCAGGAATACGGCGAGCTCGCGAAAAAAATGTCGCCGCCGTCAACGATGTATAAGACGCTGCCGATGGCTTTCGTGATAGGCGGCGGTATCTGTGTGCTGGGAGAGGCTCTGCTCAACCTTTACGGAATGCTTGGGTTAAGCAAGGACGACGCGGGAGCGCTCACTTCTATGTCGCTGATATTTTTAAGCGCGCTGCTTACGGGGCTTAAGCTGTACGACAGGATCGCGCAGCACGCGGGCGCAGGTACCCTTGTGCCGATAACGGGCTTCGCGAACTCGGTGGTGTCGCCCGCGCTGGACTTCAAGTCGGAGGGCTATGTGCTGGGGCTGGGCGCGAAAATGTTCGTTATAGCGGGTCCCGTGATAGTTTACGGAATTTCCGCGTCGATAGTCTACGGGATCATTTATTATATCACAACGCTTTTTTAAAGGGGGAGTAATTGTGGCTGTATGCAGAGGAAAGACATTTAAATATGATAAAGCCTCGATACTGTCCTATGCGGCGGTAGTCGGAAAGGCGGAGAGCGACGGTCCCTACGGCGGCGAATTCGATGAGGTACTGGAGGACAACAAGGAAAGCGCGGAGACCTGGGAGCAGGCGGAGGCGCTGTTGCAGTCAAAGGCGCTCAAGCACGCTATGGGAAAGGCGCAGCTCAAGCCCGACGAAATGGATCTGGTCGTGGCGGGAGACCTGCTCAACCAGTGCACCGGTTCAAGCTATGGGTTAAAGGATTACTATATACCTTTTCTGGGAATTTACGGAGCCTGCTCCACCTTTGCCGAGGGGCTTCTGCTGGCGGGAGCTATGGTGAACGGCGGTTATGTGGAGAACGCGGCGGCGGTCACATCGTCGCATTTTTCCTCGGCGGAGCGTCAGTTCCGTTTTCCGCTGAATTACGGCGGAGTCCGCGCGCCGACCGCTCAGTGGACGGCTACCGCGGCGGGCGCGGCGATAGTCGTGCCGGAGTCCAGGCCGCCTTATATCAGAGCGGCTACGGTCGGTAAAATACAGGATATGGGCATAACCGACCTTAACAATATGGGCGCGGCAATGGCGGGAGCCGCCTATGATACGATAACACGGCACTTCACGCATATGGGAACTCATCCCGAAAGCTACGACCTTATCATTACGGGAGACCTCGGACAGGTTGGCAGCGATATATTGAACGACCTGTTCAGGCGCGATGGAGTGTCGATAGAAAAATATCACAAGGACTGCGGGCTTATGCTGTATGACAGAGAAAAGCAGGACGTTCACGCGGGCGGCTCGGGCTGCGGGTGCAGCGCTTCGATGATGTGCGGGCACTTTCTAAAGCGCGTGGAGAGCGGCGATCTGAAGCGCGTGCTGTTCTGCGCTACGGGCGCGCTGATGTCGCCGACCATGGTGCAGCAGGGCGGGTCTATCCCGGGGATTTGTCACGCGGTGGAAATCACTGCGCAGTAAGGGGGAAGCAAAATGGATATGTTTATGGAGTATTTATGGGCGTTTCTGGTGGGCGGAGTGCTGTGCCTTATCGGACAGCTTCTGATAGACCTTACAAAGCTCACGCCGGCGCGCATACTCACATCGTATGTCGTGGCGGGAGTGATACTGGGAGCTCTGGGGTTGTATGAGCCGTTGGTAAATCTGGCGGGCGGCGGGGCTACCGTTCCGCTGACGGGATTCGGGTATCTGCTGTCAAAGGGAGTGCGCGAGGCGGTGGATCAGAGCGGGCTTATCGGCGCGTTTATGGGAGGGTTCACCTCCGCGGCGGCGGGAATATCGGCGGCGATATTCTTCGGATTGCTTGCCGCGCTGGCGTTCAAGAGCGGCAGTAAGATAAACGAAACTTGACACGATGTATAGATAGCGTTTGCGCTGAAAGCCAAGCATCCCCCGCGCGAAGC
>CAZKJC010000308.1:0-2693 GCA_964552995.1 uncultured Ruminococcus sp. | reverse complement strand
GCTAGGATTTTTGATTCGGGGGTATCGGGGGCAGCCAGCCCCCGTACTGCAACCTATCGCTTTTGAGGGGGCGTTGCACTTTTGGTATTTCCTTTAACTTCCTGCGCCCTTAACCGCCCGATTTTTATATGGTTCTGATCTCTCTCACCGCGGCAAGTATCTTCTCCCTGTCCTTGACCCTGTCGGTCTCTATTCCGCTTGACAAGTCCACACCATAGGGGCGCACGGCTTTTGCCGCTTCGGCAAGATTTTCCGGCGTAAGCCCTCCCGCAAGGAAAAACGGCTGACCGATCTTTCCGGGGTCTATCAGCGAATGATCGAACAGCTTTCCCGAGCCTGTGCCGCTGTCAAGCAGCAGATAATCCGCGCCGAGGGTCTGCGCCCGCTCTATATCACCTTGAGCCGTCACCTTGACCGCCTTTATTATCGGCACGCCCGTCAGCTCCCGCAAACGCGCGATATACTCCCCATCCTCGCTGCCGTGGCACTGGAGCATATCCGCCGCGCCGCTTTTCGCGAACTCCGCGAACTCCTCAAGCGGAGCGTTCACCGAAACAGCGACCGACTTTATCCTCGGATCGAGCCGCGACTTCAGCCGCAGCGCCGTTTCAAGCCCGATATTCCGATGGCTTTTCGGGAACATCACGATAAATCCCACATAATCGGGCAGCGCCTCGTTGACGTAATCAATATCCTCGTCGCGGAACATTCCGCAGAGCTTGATCTTCATATCGCGTGACCTCTGAGAGCGTCCAACTCCGCTTTTTTATTGCCGCTCCTCATCAGCGTTTCACCGATAAGTACCGCGTTTACTCCGTCGCGGCGCAGGTTCGCGATATCCTCGGGGGTCTTTATCCCGCTTTCCGACACGAATATCTTTTCGGGCGGGACTAACCTGCGCAGGCGGGCGGAATTGTTGATGTCCACCTCAAACGTCCTCAGATCGCGGTTATTTACCCCGATCATCTCCGCGCCGCTCTCCAGAGCCATTTGCACTTCGTTCTCGTCGTGAGCCTCCACCAGAGCCGACAGCCCCAGCGAATGCGCAAGCTCCAGATACTCCCTAAGCTGCTCCCTTGACAATATCGCGCAGATAAGCAGCACCGCCGACGCGCTCAGCAGCTTCGCTTCATATATCATATATTCGCTTACCGTGAAATCCTTGCGCAGCACGGGAATTTTCACCTCCGCGGCGATCTCTTTCAGATACTCGTCGCTGCCCTTGAACCAGAACGGCTCGGTAAGGCAGGATATCGCCGACGCGCCCGCCGTTTCATAATCCCGCGCTATCCGCAAATAGGGGAAATCCTCCGCGATCACACCCTTTGAGGGCGACGCTTTTTTCACCTCGCAGATAAATGATATTTCATCGCCGCCGAGGGCTTTTTTAAAAGGAAATCCCGTATTTTTCGGCAGCTCCTCCGCTTTGGCGCGAAGCTCCGAAAGAGGAACCTTTGAGGACAGCTCCGCGACGCGCTCCCGCGTTTTCGCGGCTATTTCATCTAATATCATAATAAGCTCCCCCGAATTTATTCAACCGAATTGCTTACCGCAACGTATTTTTCAAGAGTTTTCAGCGCCGCGCCGCTGTCTATCGTTTTTGCGGCAAGCTCCACGCCCTCTTCGATGGATATCTCCCTGTATATATGCAGAGCCGCGCCCGCGTTCAGCAGAACAGCGTTCCTGCCAGCGCCCTTTTCGCCGCCGAGGATACGTTTCGCGATCTCCGCGTTTTCCTTTGGCTCGCCGCCGCGCAGCTCGGAGATATCATGCCGCTGCAACCCGAATTGCTCGGGGGTGATAACATAATTGCTCATCTCATCACCGCTGAACTCATACACCGTAGTGGGAGCGCCGACGGATATCTCGTCCAGCTTATCCTGTCCGTAGACCGCCATGCCGCGCTTTACCCCCAGCTTCGAGAGCACCTTTGCCATTATCGGCGCGAGCTCCTCCTTATAGACCCCGAGGAGCTGCAAGTCCGCGTGGGCGGGGTTGGTGAGCGGTCCGAGGATATTGAACACCGTGGGGATACCCAACTCCCTGCGCACCTTGCCCACATACTTCATCGCGCTGTGATAGCGCTGCGCGAACATAAAGCACATTCCCACATCGTCCAGCAGTCTTTTGCAGCCCTCGGGCGAGGTGGAAATATTTACCCCCAGCGCCTCCAGGCAATCCGCCGCGCCGCACTTTGAGCTTGCCGCGCGGTTTCCGTGCTTGGCGATCTTCGCGCCCGCCGCCGCGCACACTATCCCCGAAATAGTAGACACATTGATCGACTGCGCACCGTCTCCGCCCGTTCCCACAATCTCCATGACCTCCGCGCCGTAGCTCACGCGCTCCGCGCAGTCGCGCATTACATAGGCGCTGGCGGTTATCTCGTCCACCGTTTCGCCCTTGATATGCAGCGCGGTAAGGTACGCCGCAGTCTGCGCGGGCGTGGTGTTGCCCGTCATTATCTCCCGCATTACCTCCGCGGCTTCGTCATAAGAAAGACTTTCGCCGCCTGCGGTTTTGTTTATTGCTTCTTTTATCATTATCTGATCTCCTTATCTAAAAAAATTTTCCGCACCGGCGAACTTCGTTCGCCTACCGCGCTGCAAAAGCTCCGTTTCACTACGCTTTCGCAGCTTGTTGCGGAAAATTTTGCTGCGTGGGCGTTTTGCTGCTCTTTGCTGGCGACCCTTTGC
>CAZKJC010000307.1:0-2773 GCA_964552995.1 uncultured Ruminococcus sp. | reverse complement strand
GCTGTCATAATATTTTTTCAGCTCAACGTTCACCGAGCGCCATTCGTCGGTGTCCTCTTCAAGATATTCATCACGAAGCGCGGCGAGCTGCGAATAATATTCCCCCGCGTCTATAACGCCCATGTCGTAGCTGTACTTCGCGTCGGAGCGGAGCTGATTGTAAAGCTCAACATTCGCGGCTTTTTCTTCATCAATCTGCGCCAGTCTTGCTTTTCGCCTTTGTTCGGCTTCCTTGCCCTTGCGCTCCTCCTCTTTGGCGATAGCGCTGCCCGCACTATTGGTGCTACTTTCGGCGTGCTCCTCGACCTCGCTTGAAAAGCCGTTATAAGCCTCCTCGGCGGCACGCAGGGTTTCAATTCCTTGCACCAGTGCGTTTATCTGCTCCATTACCGCGTCGGCGGCTTTGGAGTAAGCCTGCACTCCCGTTTCATCATACCTGTCTATCAGCGCCCTATACAGAGCCTGCAGATCGGCGGATCGGTTTTCATACCCGCCGCTGAAATACATCGTATTTTCCAGAACCCCCAGCCCGCTGCCGATGTTTGAGGATTTATAAGTCTTTAAATATTTTTTTGCGTAATCCTGCGCGAACGCTGCCACCTCGGTGTTATCCAGATCAAACAGCAGCCGCCCTAAGCTTATTGCGGTGCTCTCATTTGAAGCCGCAACGGCGTCCAGACGCGCCTTGTTAGCTTGTGCGCGGGAAAGCTCATCGTTCTTGCCTATAAGCTGCTCCAGCGCATAGATTTGCTCATCGTAGGAACCCGTTACAAGATCGATACCCTCTGCCATACTGCCGAATTGAGTTATAAGCTCGCTCTGTAAAGCTTGAAGCTCCGCGCTCTTATCCGCGGCGCTGCCCGTGGACAGGCTTATCTCCTCGTAGCGTTTTTTAACGTCGGTCAGCCCCTGTGCCTTTTCTTTGTACTCCCTTGCGGAGCTTGTAAGCTGCTCCGCGCTTTGGTTGAGCTCATGCATTTTGTCGTTGCAATCGTCCATATGTCCTGCAAGCGTTACAACGCCGCCGATAACCAGTGATATAGCCGTAACTACCGCCATATAAGGGTTTGCCGCTGCTACCGCATTGTTGGTCTCTTGAGAAGCTGTCGCGGAATCTGTAGCTGTCTTTAAAAGCCCGAATGTTGTCGCAAGAGATTTTACCGAGCCGGTAAAATTGGTTACAAAATTTGCTCCCGCCATCAGTGTTTTGTAGGTAACAACGCTTGTCGTAACACCTGCCAGCGCTGAAGCGATAGACTTTATATTTTTAAGCAGCAGCGAAAGAGTTCCGGAGATAAACTTTCCCAGATCGGCAGCTATTTCCGTAACATCTCCGGCTGCAACGGCTTCGCTCACTTCTTCAGCAGCTTCGCCTATAACCGGCAGCAGTGAATTTGCAACCGAGCTTGTGAGGTTGTCGATCTTATTTTTCGCGATCTGAACCTTTTCGGCGGTGGTGTCCATCATAGTATCGGCAGCGGTCGCCGCCGCTCCCGTAGAATCCGCCATAGCCGTAATATTTTCTTTAAAACCGCTTATGTTGGACAGCAGAATATTCGCGGCTTTGGAAGCCTCCGACGACGAAAACATATCCGCCAGCGACTGTCCCGATTTTGCCG
This sequence comes from uncultured Ruminococcus sp., assembly GCA_964552995.1. GTDB lineage: Bacteria > Bacillota > Clostridia > Oscillospirales > Ruminococcaceae > CAG-115. The sequence goes on along the minus strand of CAZKJC010000307.1, from coordinate 1,154 downwards.
CCTCGTCGCTCATCAGCTTGAGAACGTCGGTGACATCGTACCCCATAGCGGATATTTCAGAGAATTTTTTTCCGGCGAGCGCCGTCCCCTCTGTCGCTGCCATCAAAGCCTTTTCTGCGGTAGAGCCGCTGGAGCCAAGCTCGTTGATCATGCCGTTAAGGTAGGTTGTAGCCTCGGCTGTCGCCACGCCGTTTGCGGTAACAGTAGCATACATTGCGCCGAGCTGGTCAAACTCCACATTTACGCTTTTCGCGGTCAGGATAATTTTACCCATATTATGGGCGAGCTCATCAACCGTTGTTTTACCTTTATTCTGCGTGGTGATGAGAACGTCTTGAACATGCGTTGCGTTCTCCATTTCCATATCATAAGCGTTCAGAGCGGTGGTAACAATATCTATCGCGGTCGCGGTTTGAGTAAACCCGCCCTTAGAGAGCTTCACTGAATTTTCAACAAATTCAAGAACGTGCTCTTGATCCACGCCTGCGGACAGAGCGGAATACATTGATTCCGCAAGGTCGGTAAAAGCAACACCGGTGCGGTTTGAAATATCTATCAAGCCCTCGAAATATTTTTCAAGTTCGTTGCCGCTCAAAAGCGTGGAAGCCTTTGCGAAAGCAGTCTCATTACTTATCGCTCCGCTTACCGCGGATACCGCTGTTGTTTTTAATGCCGCTCCAAGCTGCTTTACACCATTCATAACGGTGTCTGAAATGAGATTCGCTCTTATAAGCTGTCCCGTAGTTATTGCCGAATTGCCCACATCGTCAATGCCATGCTGAACGTCCCCAAGCCCCGAAGCTGATCCGTCGGTATCTCTGAGAGCGTTGCCCAAATCTGTCACGGCGGCGGTCACGCGATCAGCGGGAGACGTGTCCAGGGCGTTCGCCAGAGTATCGCCCAGCTGCTCGGTGGAGCGCTGCGCCTGCGTGGTATCGTTTAATGTGGATATTCGGATATATCCATCTGCCTGTGCCATTATTTACCCCTCCTTCCGATCTTGGAAATAAAGTCCTCAGCCGCCTTGCTATGCCGCTCCTCAAGCTCTATTAGCTCCGAGTGCTCGCGTACAAATTCTTTTTCCTCTTTGGTGAGCTTGCCTTTGCGCCGCCGCGATCTCAAGCCGATGAGCGTATTGAAAAAGCTCTCGCCCA
>CAZKJC010000306.1:0-2774 GCA_964552995.1 uncultured Ruminococcus sp. | reverse complement strand
ACCGCGCAGCATTTGCCGTTCGGCAAATGCGCGACTTTTTGAAATTCTGATGCGGTGGTAATTTGTGGTCGTCTGCTTTCAGCGCCTTTAATGCGTCGGAGTTTTGCGGCTCGTATTTGTGTACCCCCAATGCGCGGGCGTTATGTGACTGACCATCCTCGTCAACACAGCTTAAATGCATAAACGGGAAGAAAAAATCGACAATGCGGAAAAATTTGTCGTTAAATTGCCAAAAGCTCTTGAAATTTGGGAAAAAATAGGGTATAATAGAGAGGTATGATTAGATATGATGACGGGGAAAAGGCGGCGGAGCGACATATAAAAGTCCTTTGCTGCCGCCGTAAAGCAAGAAAGGGGTAAAAAATTCAATGAAATCACCGTTTACCAAGGAAGAATTGAAGAAGCAGCTTGAGGGGATACTGGAATATGATTTCAGAACCGACAGCAAGAACGCGACTAATAAGCAGATATACCGCGCATTGTCAAGCATCGTGGTGAATCATCTTAAGGAAAAGCGCCATGACGCTATGCGCGAGAACAATTCCCGCGGCAGAAAGCAGGTATATTATCTGTCGATGGAGTTTCTGATGGGGCGCTCGCTTAAGACCAGCCTTTACAACCTGGGTATGCAGGACGAGGCGGAGCAGGCGCTGGGAGATATGGGTATAAAGATCGACAGAGTTTACGAGGAGGAGCCCGACGCGGGTCTCGGCAACGGCGGTCTGGGCAGACTGGCGGCTTGCTATATGGACGGTCTGGCTACCTGCGATTATCCCGCTACAGGATATTCTATCCGCTATGAGTACGGTATTTTCAAGCAGAAGATCGTTGACGGCTGGCAGACGGAGCTTCCCGATAACTGGCTGCCGGGCGGCGGCGCGTGGCTCGTTCCCGTTCCCGACCAGGCGGTCGAGGTCCGCTTCGACGGTCAGATAAATGAGTATTGGGACGATAACTATCATCATCTTGAGCATGTTAATTATAATTCCGTAAACGCTGTTCCCTATGATATGTATGTTTCGGGATATGACAGCAGGGGCGTGTCAAAGCTGCGTCTGTGGAGCGCGGAGAATATGTCCTTTGATATGAGCAGCTTCAATACGGGCGATTACGCAAAGGCTCTGGGCGCGAACAATATCGCGCACTCTATCTCAAAGGTGCTTTACCCCAACGATAACCACGCGGAGGGCAAGGCGCTGCGCTTAAGACAGCAGTACTTTATGTGCGCCGCGTCCATAGGCGATATAGTTATGCGCCACATGAAGGTTTACGGCACTCTGGACAATTTCCACGAGAAGGTGGCTATCCATATCAACGATACTCACCCCACGCTTGCTATCCCCGAGCTTATGAGAGTGCTGCTGGACGACTGCGGCTACGGCTGGGATCAGGCATGGCATATCGTTACAAATACCTTTGCGTACACCAACCACACCGTTATGGCGGAGGCTCTGGAGAAGTGGGATAAGGATCTGATGGAGAGAATACTCCCGAGAGTGTTCACTATCATCTGCGAGATCAACCGCCGCTACTGCGAAGCGCTTTTCGCGAGAACGCAGGACAGTGCGAAGGTCACCAAGATGTCCATAATTCAGGAGAACAAGGTGCATATGGCGAACCTCTGCGTTGCCGCTTCTCACAGCGTAAACGGCGTATCCAAGCTGCACAGCCAGATAATCAAGGACGACGTGTTCCAGCTCCAGGCGCTGGATAATCCTCACCAGTTCAAGAATGTCACCAACGGTATCGCTTACCGCCGCTGGCTGCTTCAGAGCAACCGCGGGCTTACCGATCTGCTGGAGGAGTGCATCGGCGACGGCTTCAAGAAGGACGCGAGCGAGCTTATCAAGTTCCAGGTGTTCGCGAACGACAGCTCCGTGCTGGAGAAGCTCGGCAAGATCAAGCGTGAGAACAAGATCAAATTCGCGAACTATGTTGAAAAGACCACCGGCACGAAGCTGAATGTGGACAGCATTTTCGACGTGCAGGTAAAGCGTCTGCATGAATACAAGAGACAGCAGCTCAACGCGCTGAATATTCTCGCGGACTATAACTACCTCATTCAGAACCCCGACGCTCCCTTTGTTCCCAAGACATATATCTTCGCTTCAAAGGCTGCTCCCGGGTATTATATAGCTAAGCAGATCATCAAGATGATCTGGTGCATAGGCGAGGAGATCAAGCACAATCCCAAGATCAGCGAAAAGCTGAGCGTCGTATTCCTTGAGGACTACTGCGTAACGCTGTCCGAGATACTCATGCCCGCCGCCGAGATATCCGAGCAGATATCCCTTGCGGGAACAGAGGCTTCGGGCACGGGCAATATGAAGCTGATGCTGAACGGCGCGCTGACTATGGGTACCTATGACGGCGCTAACGTTGAGATACACGAGGCTGTCGGCACGGATAACATCTTTATATTCGGTATGAGAACTCCCGAGGTGAACGATCTGAGATTAAAGGGTTATCGCCCCGAAAGCTATATCGACGGTAATCCCGTTATCGCGGACGCTATCCAGCGTATGTACAACGGTATCAACGGCGCTACCTTCGAGGAGCTGGCTAACACCATCAAGTTCAAGGACTTCTATATGGCGCTGGCGGACTTCGACAGCTACCGCGGCACGCAGGCGTACGCGAGCGAGGTTTACCGCAACAGCAGGGACTGGAACAAAAAGTCGCTGTATAACATCGCGGGCGCGGGACGCTTCTCCGCTGACAGAGCGGTCACCGACTACGCGCGTGATATCTGGACTCTGACGTGATCTTAGGCA
>CAZKJC010000305.1:0-2791 GCA_964552995.1 uncultured Ruminococcus sp. | reverse complement strand
GCGCACGACTGCAATCTCCGCTGCGAATACTGCTTCGCTCAGACAGGGGATTTCGGCGGAGAGCGCTGCATAATGTCCCCCGAAACGGGGCGCAGAGCGATCGATTTCCTTATAGAAAATTCCGCGAACCGCGAGAATATCGAGCTTGATTTCTTCGGCGGCGAGCCGCTGATGGCATGGGACACGGTAGTTGAGACGGTAAGGTATGCCCGCTCGGTGGAAAAGCGGCACGGTAAAAATTTCCGCTTTACCATAACCACCAACGGTCTGCTGCTGGACGATGAGAAGATCGACTATATAAACCGCGAGATGGTGAACGTGGTGCTGTCGCTGGACGGGCGCAAGGAGGTCACCGACCGAATACGCAAGACCCTCAACGGAAAGAGCGCCTATGATGTGATAGTCCCCAAGTTCCGGAAGCTGGTGCAGAGCCGCGGCGATAAGGATTACTATGTCCGCGCCACCTTTACGAAATATAATCTCGATTTCACCGACGACGTGCTCCACCTGCGGGAGCTGGGATTCGAGCAGCTTTCGGCGGAGCCGGTGGTGACCGACGTAAGCGAGCCCTACGCCATCACCGAAGCGGATCTGCTGCGGGTTTTCTCGGAGTATGACAGGCTGTGCGAGGTAATGATGAACCGCGACAGGGATAAGTTCAACTTCTTCCATTTTATGGTCGATCTCGATCAGGGTCCCTGCGCTATAAAAAGGCTGAGGGGCTGCGGCTGCGGCAACGATTATGTCGCGGTAGACCCCAACGGGAACATTTACCCCTGCCACCAGTTTGTGGGCATAGACGAGTGGAAAATGGGCAATCTATATGACGGCAGCTTTAATAACGACATCAAGTCGCTTTTCGCCGCTACCCACGTTTACAGCAAGCAGGGCTGCCGCGACTGCTGGGCTAAATTCTTCTGCTCGGGCGGCTGCAACGCAAACAGCTTTATTTATGAGGGAGACGTCAAAAAGCCTCACGGGCTCTCCTGCGAAATGCAGAAAAAGCGCCTTGAGTGCGCGCTGGCGCTGGCGGCGGACAGAGCGCTTAAGGAGTAAGCGTTTTTTGACATTTTATCAGCGCGATTTAATTTTAATATCAACATTGTTTCACAGATTTTACACAATAGCGGTCTATAATATAGCCGTAAACGAAAAACGCGGCGCATTTCCGCAATACATAACCGACGAAAAAAACCGAAAGGATGATTTTTATGTACGATAACAATAACGGTTATCAGCAGTCTTATACCGAATCCGTAATACCCTCCGAGCCGACCAAAGCTCCAAAGCCTTCCCGCAAAAAGCACGGCGCGGCAAAGGTTTTTGCTCTGATAGCGGCTGTTGCGATAGTAGGCGGCGGCGCGGGCTTCGGCGGAGCGTTCATTGCGGGCAGGGCAAACAGCGCTGTCATATCGACAAATGAAAATATAAATTCCGCTCCTTTGGGAACTACGTCGGAGAACCTTGAAAACAACACCACTCCCACGCTCAACGATCTGCAATCGGGCGCGTCGATCTATCACAATGTCAGCGGCGAAACGGAATACAACACCGACGGCACGTTTATGTACACACGCGATCTGGTTTCCGCGGTGCGCGACAGCATAGTGTACATTCAGGTTTATGTGGACTACCGCGGCGAGGAGATACTTTACGGCTCGGGCAGCGGCATTATACTTTCAAATGACGGCTATATCCTGACAAATAACCATGTTGTTGAGGATATGACCTCCTACACGGTTCAGGTATACACCACAGACCCCAACACCGGCAAGGCGGATACCAAGGAATACGACGCGGAGCTTGTGGGAACGGACAGCGACACCGACATAGCGATACTGAAGATCAAGGCTAACGGACTTCAGGCGGCTGTGCTGGGAGATTCCGACAACCTGCGGCTCGGAGACGATGTGGTTATTATAGGAAATCCCATGGGGCTTCAGACCTCGGTTTCAAAGGGCGTAGTATCAGGGCTTAACCGCCAGATATCCTCCAACGACAGAGCGCTCTCCTCAATTCAGACCGACGCCGCGATAAATTCGGGCAACTCGGGCGGAGCGATGTTCAATATGTACGGCGAGGTAGTGGGCGTTGTAAATGAAAAGCTCGTCAATGACTACTCCGAAAATCTGGGATTTGCCATCACCATAAACGAGGCGAAAACGGTTATCGACGACCTTGTCAACAAGGGATATGTTACGGGCAGACCCATTCTGGGCTTCACCTGCCTTGAGGTTCCCGAGTATATGACAAGATACGGTATGATCCCCGGGCTTCGCATAACCGATATTGAAAAAAATCTCGCGATCGCGGACAGCGAGCTGGTGGTAGGCGATACCATAACAAAGATCGACGGCGTGTCCGTGACTACCACAAGCCAGGTTTCCGCTATTCTTAAGGATAAGAAGCCGGGCGACAGCGTTACCGTTACGGTCGTAAGGCTCGATTCGCTTGGGCGCGAAAGAGAGTACAGCTTTGATATCGTTCTTTCCGAGAAAGTCGGACAATAAGCCATGATAAGAGTAAAGCGCGCGGGGTTTTCTCGCGCGTTTTTTGTTAGATTATTATGTTGCTCCCCTGTTGTTGTGTTGAAATTTGATTTTTCAGTTGCTTTATTCTTTTAATTTGTGAGAAAGGATTTCTCACGCGCACCGACTGGGGCGAGACCTTCGGGGGAGGGGGGAAGAAGAAAATCCGGCAAAAGCGGGGACTTCCCCCCTCCCCCTACGGTTTCCCCCAGACCCCAGCTTCCCTCTCCCCCTCCCCCCTTTCCCCGCTTTTCTTTAGCATA
>CAZKJC010000304.1:0-2802 GCA_964552995.1 uncultured Ruminococcus sp. | reverse complement strand
CGAACCCACCACCTCAGCTTGGGAAGCTAATGTTTTACCGATAAACTATATCCGCGATAATGATCGGAGAACGGAGTGAACCGTTCACCGATTACTATTATATCACCAAGACGCGGATTTGTCAAGGGCTAATCTGTCGAAAATTTCGCGCGGGGTTATTTTTTCTCCGAAAGCTCGTAGTAAGCGGCGGAGTATCGGGGAACGTTCAGCTTTATGAAGCCGTGTTCGTCCGCGGCAAGGGTCTTGGGATAGTGGGGAGCGCAGCCGCTCCAGATATCGTCGGTGCTGTCGAGCATTATTTTCAGACGGTTTCCCGCCCCTATATTAAGAACATAGTCCTCCTGAACGCGGTCGGAGAAATTGAATATCGCGGCAATGGGCTTCTCCTCGGGACAGCTCCTCAGAACGGCGTAGCAGCGCCTGAGCGCGCTGTCGCAGTCCAGCCAGCGGAAGCCGTCAAAGCTGTCGTCCCAGCGGGAAAGCGCGGGCATTTTCAGATAGATACCGCACAGCTTTTTCATGAATTTGCTGAAGCTGTCGTGCATGGGATAAGTAAGCACGTCCCAGTCCTGCTCGCGCTTTTCGTCCCATTCGCGGAGCTGACCAAGCTCGTTGCCCATAAAATTCAGCTTTTTGCCGGGGTGAGCATACATATACATATAAAGCGCCCGCGCCTGCGGGAATTTATCCTCGTAATCCCCGTACATTTTCTGGACGATGGTAGCCTTTCCGTGAACGCTCTCATCGTGAGAAAATGGCAGGATATATTTCTCGCTGTAATTGTAAAGCATGGAGAAAGTGAGCTTGTGGTAAACGTCCACGCGCTGCTCGGGGGTTTTCTTGAAATAATCCAGAGTGTCGTTCATCCAGCCCATATCCCACTTGTAGTCAAACCCGAGCCCGCCCTGCTCTACGGCTTTGGTAACGCGCGGGTAGTCGGTGGAATCCTCCGCGCAGAGTATGGCGGTGGGGTGACGGAACTTAAGCCCCTGATTCATGGTTTTCAGGAAGCGCGTCCCGCAGACGTTCTCGCCGCGCGCGGGCTCTCCTCCCCAATAGATTATGCGGCTTATCGCGTCCATTCGCAGACCGTCAAAGTGGAACTCCTCAAGCCAGTAGTTGGCGGCGGATTTAAGAAAGCTGCACACCACGGGGTGGGTATGGTCGAAGCTACAGCTCCCCCATTCGCTGTACGCGATATCGTTGTAGCTGCTCTCGAAGATCGCCGTGCCGTCGAATTTAGCCAGCGCGTAACCGTCCACCGCGAAATGCACGGGAACAAAGTCCATTATTACCGCGATACCGTTTTTGTGGCAGTGGTTGATGAAATATTTCAGCTCGTCCGCCGTACCGTAGCGCGAGGTCGGCGCGAAAAATCCCGTGCCCTGATATCCCCAGCTTTCGTCGCAGGGGTATTCGCTCAGCGGCATTACCTCAATACAATTGTAGCCCGCGCTTTTGCAGTAGCTCACCAGCTTGGGAGCGATCTGCTTGTATGTATACCAGCCGTTTTCGTCCTCGGGGTCGGTTTTCCAGGAGCCTAGATGTACCTCATAGATATTGAGCGCGTCACCGTGCCATGTGGGGCGGCTTTGCATCCAGTCGTTATCGCCGAAAGCGAAGTCCGACATATCGCGTATTATCGAAGCGAATTTCGGGCGAAGCTCCATACCGAAGCCGTAGGGGTCGCAGCGCTCCGCCGCTCCCGACGGGGTATGTATACGATATTTATACATCATCTCCGGCATGGCGCCGTCAATGTATATCTCCCAGAAATTTCCGCCCTCCGTGCGGTTCATATAGCTGTCGTTCCAGCCGTTGAAATCTCCGATGACCGACACTCCCTCCGCGTGGGGCGCGTAAACGCGGAAGGTCGTTCCCTTGCCGTCGAAATGCGCTCCAAGCCATTTGTGGGAGTCGAAGGAGTTACCCGAGAAAAAATCGCCAAAGTCCATATTTACCTCCAAAAAATTTGGATAAATTAAAATAATTTATTGACAAGCATTGCTTTTTATACTATAATTATACTAGAGTTGTTTTGTCTGTTCAACCATCAATTATTGGTTGCAGTCAAATATGCGGCGTTTCGGCGTATTTTGTCGAATAATATGCGGGGGGATAACTATGGATCTGCGTATACAGCGAACAAAGGCAGCGATAAAAAGTGCGTTTATGGAGCTGCGCGGCAAAAAATCTATTGAGAAAATAACGATAACGGAGCTTTCCGCTCACGCTAATATAAACAAGGCGACGTTTTATCTGCATTATTCGGATATATATGAGTTGTCCGATGAAATAGAGGCGGAGATGATAGATGAGATGATAGTAAGCGGGCTGGAGAATTTTTTTGAAGCTCCGCAGCAGTATTCTCTGGAGATATTCGGCGCTTTTATGGATAACCGCAAGAAGCTGAAAACGATCTTTTCCGGCAGCCGCAGCAGCCTTTTTTCGGTGAAGATAGAACAGCGCATAAAGGCTAAGCTCTACGAGAAGTACCCCGAACTGAAAACCAAGCACAACGACGTGGTACTGTCGTTTTTAACGCAGGGAATGTTCCACACGGTCGCGGGCTGCAAGGAGGAGGATATCGGCAAGCTGTATGATGAGATAGTCCAGCTTCTGCCGCTTCTGGTGGGGCAGCTGAAATAGTTGACAGTTGATAGTTTATAGTTGACAGTTAAGGTGTCCGCCTGCGGCGGACGGATCAAAAAGGGGCGTTCACAAAGAGCAACATTTCACACGCGCAGCAAAGCAACGCTCACCGAGTGCAGTGTAAAGCCCACGCAGCAAAATTTTTCGCAA
>CAZKJC010000303.1:0-2812 GCA_964552995.1 uncultured Ruminococcus sp. | reverse complement strand
GCTTTGTACAGCCTTTTGTGGGCATAATATCTTTTTTGTCAATGTTTCATGGTGCTGCTGACCGGACTTGAACCGGTACGGTATCACTACCGAGGGATTTTAAGTCCCTTGCGTCTGCCGATTTCGCCACAGCAGCATAAAAATATTTTGATCCCACGGGTTTGTTGTGAAATAAAATCACGCTTCAAACCGTCGGCAGATAATATTATACCATAATTCTTCCCGTATGTCAATTAGACTTGTATCGTATTTGTTAAAAATACACATAACATCTTGCGCTGCAACAGAGTATTTTATAATTAGTTTACAAGAATCCGTTGCCATAATACCCTCTTTTTCTGAATTATACATTAGCGCTTGTGCTTATATAGCACTTGAACTTTTCTACAATTATCAGCGTTTACAGTCTAAAGCAAAACTGACTCCGCTTGAAAAACGGAATCAGTTTGCTGCTTAAATTATCCCTACAAGGGGCTTCTTATGCTGTATGCATAAATTGGAGCGGTTCGGTGAAAACGGTACCGCCGTTTTTTTTGCTAAAATCAGCTTTTCCGTCTGCTGCTGACATAATCGCAGATAACATTTGCGCTCTCCTCCAAGCCGATAGAGCTGTCCAGCATAAGCTCGTAGTTTCGCCTGTTTCCCCAATCCAGAGACGAAATATTTTTGTAGTAGGAAGCTCTCGCCTCATCGGAGCGATGAATATTTTTCCTTGCTTCTTCGGCGCTGTCGCCGTATATCTCCATTACACGCCCGATCTTATATTCCTCGTCGGCGTATATAAATACACGAACAACGTCCTCATGATCCCGCAGCACATAATCGGCGGCTCTGCCGACTATAACACAGCTTCCGTTATCCGCTATCTTGCGTATCACCTTGTCCTGCGCCGCGACAGCCTGCTGTACAACGTCTGTGCTGAGGTAAAGACTTTGCAGCATTGCGGGAGCGTTTGAGTTTATGTCAGAGATAAACTCCTTATCCAGCCCGCTTTCCTGCGCGGCAAGAGCGGTCATCTCTTTATAATAGAAAGGTATCCCCAGCCTTTCCGCGACCAGCTTTCCGATCTGCTTGCCAGAAGAGCCGTGCTCTCTCGCGATGGTGATTATCACGCCCTTGCCCGACGGCTTCAGCACCGCGTCGGAGGTATCGTCGGAATGGCTCGCTTTAAGAGTTTTCATAAAGGATACGGTGAGAGCGGCGGCAACTATCATCGCGATCAGGTCCGCTGCGGGAGCCGCGAACAGTATACCCTCTATCCCAAAGAAGATCGGGAACGTGATTATCAGCGGGATAAAGCAGATAATATCCCTTATCATTGACGCGACCACCGCGCGTATAGGTTTTCCCACTGCCTGGAAAAATATCGAGGTCATTTTTATCGTGCAGGTGAAGGTGACCAGGCAAAGGAATATGCGGAATGTCAGCTCTCCGAATTTCCAGTAGTCGTCCGGATTGGGTATATTGGTGGGAGCTCCGAACATTCCTACGACGGCGCGGGGAGCAAGCTCGAACAGCAGCGTTGAAGCTGCACCTATTATAACAGTGCAGAGCAGTATCTTGCGGTAAAGCTCTTTTACGCGGTCATAGCGCCTTGCGCCCATATTATAGCTTATTATAGGCTGACAGCCCAGAACTATCCCGACAACAAGGTTTATGACCACCGTGAACACCTTGCTCTCTATGCCTATTATCGCGATGGGAATATCCACGCCATAGTGAGATTGCGCGCCGTATTTCGCCAGCATAATATTGCAGACCAGCGAGATTATAACTATCGTCATCTGCGTGATAAAGGACGACATACCCAGCTGCAGCGCTCCCGAAAACGCTTTGAAGCTCGGGATAAAGCTTTTAAGCTTTAATTTAAAGGTCTTGGTGCGGAAGAAATACACCAGCGTCACGACAAACGATACCGTCTGACCGATGACCGTAGCCAGCGCCGCGCCGAACATTCCCCATTTAGTTCCGAAAATAAATACGGGGTCGAGAATTATATTGGTAAGCGCGCCCGCCAGCATTGAAGCCATAGACCACGCGGGAGTTCCGTCCGCCCGTATTACGGCATTCATCATATTTGCCAGCATAAATATCGGGAAGAACGCGAGTATCAGATCAAAATACTGTATCGCGTAATCAATGCTGTTTTCCGACGCGCCGAACAGAGTCAGTATCTGCGTTTTCAGCGGATAGAAAACCGCCATAAGAACGATACCGCAGATAAATGTAACGGTAATTCCCGTTCCTATCGATCTGTGGGAGTTCTGCGAATCATTCTTGCCCTGACATATATTCAGATACGCCGCGCAGCCGTCGCCGAAGCACCACGCGAATGCCTGCGCGATAATGAAAATAGGAAATACCACGCCCGTTGCGGCGTTTCCGAGAGCGCTCAGCTCGCTGTTGCCGATAAATATCTGATCGACGATATTGTAAAGCGCGCTCACCAGCAGCGACAGCACACAGGGTACGGAAAATTTCACCATAAGCCTTGATATCTTTTCCGTTCCCAGAAATTGAGAAGTTTGTTCCATAAATAAAGTCCTCCGGGTAATTATTTGGAGTCTTTATCCGAGAAAAGCTGCCTGAAAACTGCGCCGCGCAAAAAAGCGCAGAAATCGCCGTGATTTCTACGCTTTAAGCTGTTCGACAGTAATTATTATATCAAAAATCCGCCGATATTTCAAAGGGATTATTTCACAAAAATAATTATTTTTTATTTTCGCGCGCTGACATTTTTACTAAAAAACAGATTAGATAAATGATAATTTAGCGGAGCAGTTTGTTTTGTTAGATTTGCAATGTGGTTCTC
>CAZKJC010000302.1:0-2872 GCA_964552995.1 uncultured Ruminococcus sp. | reverse complement strand
TCGAGCGCGTGAAAGCTCCGCTTTCGCACAACACAAGAACGGAGCTACTTAATAAATCTAACAAAACAAACTGCTCCGCTAAATTATCATTTTGCGCAAGGAATAAAAAATTTTTAAAAAAGTTTACAAAAACTTAATTTTTCAATGCTATAATGATAAATCGGGAATATGCGAAAAACGCGGGAGGGATGATCTTATGAGAAAAACGGTCAAATGCTCGGACGGCTTTATCGGTGACGGAAAGCCCAGGATATACATATCAAACCATACCTGCTCCCGCGACGCGATCGCCGTTTTATCCGCTCTGGACAAGGTCAGACCCTGTATGCTGGTTTCACGGAAGCGCTACGAGGAAGATTTCCGACTTCGCAATATCAACAAAAAGCGAATAATAACCGCGGCGGGCGGGGTCAGCACAAAATGGCTTCACGACGCTCTCTGGCGATTGAAAAACGGCGAGAGCCTGCTGATCTTCCCCGACGACGAAAGTCCTCCCCGTGATAATGATGGCTTTGATCCCGCGTTCGTGCTTCTGTCGCTTCTGAGCGGAGCGGAGATAGTCCCATTGTACAGCGCTCCCCGACATACGGTTTTCCGCTGCCTTAACATTACGGCGGGAAAGCCTATGCTTCCAGACAACACCGCGGCGCTCACCGCCGAGACGCTTAAAAAAGAGAGCGAGCGGGTAAAAAGCGCGCTGTCCGCGCTGGCGAATACTTGACGAAAGGGTTAGGGATATGGGCATACAAGCGAAAACGCCCGATATGATGTCGGAGCTTATGGTTATTCTGAAAAGCGTTTCTCCGTCGACCGCGGATAATGTCACAGAAAACAGCTCTCTTAAAGAGGGGCTGGGGCTGGACGTGACAGGACTTATACTGTTCGCGGTAGCCGTCGAGGATAACTACGATATACGGTTCAACGACGCTGAAAATGTTGAAACCGTCGGAGATATGATAGATTATATTTTAAAGGAAAAGGGTCGGTGAACGGTTTTGAATTTCGGATATCGGTCCGAAGCTTGATGACCCGATCACCCGTGACCCGAAAGGAGGTGCGCTTCTTTACAGAAGCGAGTTATATGAAAACAGGTCTGATTTTAGAGGGCGGAGCGGTAAGAGGTATCTTTACCGCGGGAGTGCTCGACCGTCTTATGGAGAACGGTATCTATTTCCCCTATGTTGTGGGAGTTTCCGCGGGCGGCGGCAACGCGATGAGCTACGTTTCACGCCAGAAGGGACGCACGGCGGATATGATAAACGTTTCCGAGCAGGATTCCTATTATGGTCTGAAACAGTTTTTCAGAAGCGGAAAGGTGATAAACCTTGACAAAATGGCATTTGAATATCCCTACCGCCAATTCCCGTTCAATTTTGATACATATTTCAACAGCGGCATTGAGACCGAGTACGTCTGCACCTGCTGTGAAACGGGCGAAGCGGAGTATTTCGGGCAGTTTTCGGACAAGGAGAGCCTGCTCACCGTGGCTAAGGCTACCTGCTCCGTGCCCATGCTGTGCGAGCCCGTGGAGATCGACGGATACCACTACCTCGACGGCAGTATCGCGGACTCCATACCGATAGAGCACGCGCTTGAATGCGGCTGCGACAAGCTGGTGATAGTACTCACCAAGCCCGATACCAACACCGCGCCCACCGATTACCGCAAGTTCCGCAAGGTTATAAGCTCTATGTACAGGCAGTATCCCAATTTTGTTGAAGCCTGCATGACAAGAGTAGAGCGCTACAAGAAAACAGTAAGCCTTATGGAGGAGCTTCAGGAGGAGGGCAAAGTGTTCATATTCCGACCCACGCTCCCCGCGATATCCAAATTCGAGCATGACTCAGATAAAATAATGATGTCCTACAACGATGGCTACAATCAGGCGGACAGCCGCATGGAAAGCCTTATGCAATGGTGCGAGGGGGTTTTTGTAAGCTGATGACGGAGTTTGAAATTTTTTCCGCCTGCTTTCCCATGCTTAACCTGAACGAGGAGCTTTTCGGGGAGCTTATAGGAGCGGATCTCACACACTTTAACACCGAGGGCGGATTTGCGCTGGTAAATGATAACGCAGTAACGCTTCTCGCGGTGCACCCCGACTATCGCAAAAAGGGCAGGGGCAGCGAGCTTTTGTCTGCCTGCGAGAGCGAGATCGCAAAAAACAACTATGACCGTGCAGAGCTTGGCGGGTTTCTTTACGGCGCGGTCAGCGGGAGCTGCGGCTTCTTTGAGAAGCGCGGGTATACTCTCGGCAATGAATACTGTGAAATGAAAATATCACTCTCGGATTACCGCGACCCTCTTCCCGAGGCTGACGCGGCATTCCGTTTTTATGATAATATTGAGGATATCCGCTCCGCGGTCGGCAAGGTGGACGATGACTGGGTGCAGTATTTCGGCGGCAGCGGCGAATATTTCTGCGGATTCGACAGCAGCGGCAGGCTTATCTGCTTTTGTATAGTTGACGAAAATGTTGAATGCCTTATTTCCGAGAGCGGCGTCAAGACCGGCAGCGTTGGCTGCGTGGGAACTATCCCCGAGGCAAGGGGCAGGGGCGTCGGGCTTAAAATGGTGTCGCTTGCTCTTGAGGAGCTTAAGCGGCGCGGCTGCGGGCAATGCTTTATTCATCAGACCCATCTGGAGAGATGGTATGGGAAGCTCGGGGCGCGGACAGTGATAAAATTCCGGATCGCGGAGAAAAGATTATAGAAAATATTGTGGTAAATGATAATTTAGCGGAGCAATTTGTTTTGTTAGGTTTATTTTGTAGTTCCGTTCTTATGTTATGTGAAAGCGGGGCTTTCACGCGCTCCGGTCGGGGCTGACACCTTCGGGGGAGAGGGGGGCGGAATAAAATCCGAACAAAAGC
>CAZKJC010000301.1:0-2896 GCA_964552995.1 uncultured Ruminococcus sp. | reverse complement strand
TCCGTTGTGGAGCGCAGCTTTGGCAGATCAAGCTCGGGCTGCGGATTTGTGCTGCGTATACTCGGCGGCTCGGAGGTGAGCAGGGGAGAGGTTTGCGCCCTGCTCAGGATGGTCGGTGTAAACTGTGATATATCTCGATAACGCGGCGACCACTTATCCAAAGCCGCCGCAGGTATACAGGGCGTGGCAGAGGGCTATGAGCGCTTACGGAGCAAACCCCGGGCGCTCGGGTCACAAATTTTCCGCGGACAGCGCCGCGGCGGTGTTCGACAGCAGGGCGAAATGCGCGGAGCTTTTCGGCGCAGAGGCGGAAAACACTATCTTCACGCTGAACTGCACCCAGGCGCTGAATATGGCGGTAAAAGGGCTGGCGCGCAGCGGCGCGCATTATGTGCTGAGCGATATAGAGCACAACGCGGTGCTTCGACCCGTTCACGCGGCTGCGGAGCAATGCGGCGGGAGCTACACGATATTCACGACCTCCGAGGACGAGGAGGAGACCGTGTGGAACGCGGAACGCGCCATACGCTCCGACACCGTGGCGCTGGTCTGCACGGCGGCGAGCAACGTTATAGGTCTGCGTACTCCCGTGCGGGAGCTCGCGGCGCTTTGCCGGCGCAAGGGGATATGCTTTATAGTGGACGCGGCTCAGGGCGCGGGAACGCTCCCGCTGAAGCTGTCGGACGGGATAAATATTCTGTGCGCTGCGGGGCATAAGGGGCTTTATGGACCTATGGGAACGGGGCTGATGGTGACAGACGGGAAATTCCCGCTGAATACCATTCTGGAAGGCGGCACCGGAAGCGCCTCCGAAAGCCTTGTACAGCCCGATTTCACTCCCGACCGCTTTGAAAGCGGAACGATAAACACCGCGGGAGTGATAGCGCTTGGCGCAGGGGTGGATTTTGTGCTCCGCCGCGAGGCGGCCGCAAGACAATCTGAACGCGGGCTGACCGCGGGACGGAAGCGACCCTCCGGTATGGCGGGGATATGGTCGCACGAGATGGCGCTTTGCAAAAGGTTCTGCACGGGTGTCAGAGGTATGCGCGGAGTCACTCTTTATAATGACATTACCGCGGAGAATGAGGAACGCTATGCGCCCGTGGTGTCTTTTAATGTTGAGGGTATCCCGTCGGTGCAGGCGGCGGCTATGCTGAGCGACAAGGGAATATATATGCGCGGAGGGCTGCATTGCGCTCCGCTTGCGCACAGGAAGATAGGCACGTTGGACGGCGGAACGGTGAGGTTTTCGCCCTCGGTGTTCACCGCCACCGGCGAGGTCGACGCGTTGGTGAGAGCCTTGGCAGGAATAATACAATAAGGAAATCCCCCTTATCGGGGGATTTCAGCTTGTATGAAAAGTATATCATAGAGCCCGCGCATTAAGGGGCATTCAAAACTCGTCCGCAAATTGCTCTCGCAGGAGAATTTCAAAAAGTGCGCATTTGCCGAACGGCAAATGCTGCACGGTTCCCGCAATCGCCCGCAAGGAGCGAACGAAGTGAGCGACTGAGGAGCGCTTGCGGGAATTTTGAAATTCTTTTAAATAAGTTTAATTTTTGTCAACATAACTTAAAAGCATAATGCGTGGGCGTTATGTGGCTCTTTGCCGGAAGTGCTTATGATCCCTTTTTTCTCCGCGCCGTAGCTATCGAAGTGATCAGCATAACAATGGGGAATATTACCCCGCACAGCACCCCGACCTTAAGGTTACCGCCCGACGCGTCCGCCGCAAATCCCGCAAGGGTAGGCCCTCCCGAGCAGCCCACATCGCCCGCCAGCGCCAGCAGCGCGAACATCATCGTTCCGCCCTTAGGCAGCGCCGCCGCGCTTTTGCTGAACGTCCCGGGCCACATTATCCCCACCGAAAACCCGCATATCCCGCACCCGATAAGCGCCGTGACCGCGTTCGGCACGAGCGCTATACACAGATATGATAATATGCACAGCGCCGACGTTGCGGGCATAGCCTTGTCTATACTTATTTTGTCGGCGAATTTCCCGTACAGCGCCCGCGCCGTTCCCATCAGCACTGCGAACATCATCGGACCTGCCATGTCGCCGACCGCCTTGCTTACCCCCAGCGCCGATTCCGCCAGGGTGGAAGCCCACTGGCTCACTGCCATCTCGCACGCGCCCGCGCACAGCATCATTACAAACAGCGCGCGGAACAACCCGCTTTTCGCGAGCTGTCCGAATTTCATGCTCTCGCCCTTCTCGACCAGAGTTTTTATCGGAACGAGCGCGAATACCGCCGTGTTGACTATCGGCACAGCCGCCCATATCAGCGCGAGTACTTTCCAGTTTTCTATCCCGAAAACCGAGAAAAACAGCGTGGACAGCAGGATAACTCCCACCTGCCCCCAGCAGTAAAAGGAGTGCAGCAGACTCATCCATTTTTCCTTGTTGTCGGTGGGACAAGCCTCAACCACGGGGCTTACCAAGACCTCCAGCAGCCCGCCGCCGACCGCGTACAGCGTTACCGCGATAAGCAGCCCGACAAACGGCGTCATTATTTCGGGCAGAACTGCCATAAGGATAAGCCCCGCCGCGCAGCAGACGTGAGCGGTCATCATCAGCGCACGCGTTCCGAGCTTGTCCGCCAGCCCCGCCGCCGCTAAGTCGACCGCGAGCTGTATCACAAAATTAAAGGTTATCAGCAGCGTTATCTTTGACAGGGGTATGCCGTAGCTTGATTGAAACGTCAGAAACAGCAGCGGCGCGAAATTATTTATTATCGCCTGGATTATGTACCCCACAAAGCAGGCGGCTATCGTATGCTTGAAATTCAGCTTCATATCGTTATCCTTTAATAAAATTCCCTCGGCGGGAGCTTCCTGCTCCGCGCCGAGGAGGATTTTTATTCTTTCGGGAGCGCCATCATTTCGGCAATAAG
>CAZKJC010000300.1:0-2914 GCA_964552995.1 uncultured Ruminococcus sp. | reverse complement strand
GACACGAGCGCGTGAAAGCTCCGCTTTCCCAAAATAATTGAGAGGATAAACATAACAAATTCAATTTTAACAAATTAAAAGGAGAACCACATTGCAAATCTAACAAAACAAACTGCTCCGCTAAATTATCATTTATATTATCTACCAATAGAACGTTTACTTTAACCTGTTGCAATAGACGGCTATTCCACGGCTCATAATTTCCGCTGTGCCGTCTCCGTAAGCGTTCAGATTATCTTCAAATCGGGAATCCGCGGTATACAGCTTCCCCAAGCCCGCGAGTATCTCCGCCGTGCAGGGGTAATAGTTCGCGGTAATAAATTCCTGCCAGCGTTTTACCAGCTCCTGCACCTCGGAGCTTTCGGGCGAGTGTCCCGCCAGCTTTGCAAAAGCGGAAAATATTTCGTCCTGCTCCGCGGCTAACCTGTCCTTGTCGGCTGAGGTTAGCGCGGAATATCTTCGCTCACTCTCGACATATTCCTCGGAGCTTCCGTATTTGCTTCTGACCTCCGCCGCGTATTGCTCGCGGACGCGCTCCATGTCCTCTGCCGTTATTCTCGGTTTTGTCATTTCTTTTCCTCCTATCGTTTCCTCCGCAAGCCTTATCAGCCCGTCGATATGCTCCCGCTTCATTATCAGCAGCTCACGGCGACCCTTGAGAGCCTGCATTCGTACCGTTTCGGGAGCGGAAAGCAGCGGCTTTATCTCCTCAAGAGGAAATTCAAGCTCGCGATAAAACAAGATCTGTTGCAACAGGGAAATCTCCCTTTCCGAATAATACCGATATCCGGCTTCCGATATCTCCGCGGGTACAAGCAGCCCTATTTTGTCGTAATACCGCAGCGTTCGGATACTTACGCCCGTCATTGCCGCGGCTTCTCCTATCTGATATTTCATCTGCTTTCGCCTCCCTGAATACAGTATAAAGCATAACGCGGGTGGAGAGTCAAGGGGTTTTTCAAAAAAATTTTTAAGAGGTAAGACGCGCCGCCTTACCTCTTATATTTATCCCTCCAGATAATACTGCGCCTGTGCCGCGAACATTTCCGCGTAGATACCGTCGGGCTTGCCCGCAAGCTCGTCATGAGTGCCGTACTCCTTTATGGTATCCTCGGCGAAAACCGCAATTCTGTCGCAGAATTTGCAGCTTGACAGTCTGTGGGAAATATAGATCGCGGTCTTTCCTCCCACAAGAGTGTTGAACTGGCGGTATATTTCGTACTCCGCAACGGGATCGAGCGCCGCCGTCGGCTCGTCAAGTATGACTATCGGAGCGTTGCGGTACAGGGCGCGGCTGATAGCGGTTTTCTGCTTCTGTCCGCCCGAGAGGTCTGTTCCCTTTTCGTCGAAGCCCTTGAACAGGCAGGTGTCAAGCCCCTGCTCCAGCTTCTGCGCGTCCTCGTACAGTCCTGACTGCTTCAATACCTCGTTTATGCGTTCCTCGTCCGCCTCGCCGTTGAGCGCGATATTCTCCCTCATACTGAACGCGAACAGCTGGAAGTCCTGGAATACCACCGCGAACAGCCTGCGGTACTCCTCGTCGGAATACTCCTTGATATTCACGCCGTCGATCAGGATAGCTCCCTCGGTAACGTCGTACAGCCTGCAAAGCAGCTTTATAAAGGTAGTCTTTCCCGCGCCGTTCAGCCCCACTATGGACAGGTGCTCGCCCGACTTTATGGTGATATTGATATCGCGCAGCACGAAGTTCTCCGCGCGGGGATATTTAAAGCTCACATGACTGAACTCAATGGTATGCTCGCCCTGCTTTACGGCTTTGTTGCCCTTGGGCATTGCCGCGGGGTATTCGATAAACTCAATATATCTGTGGGCGTAAGCGCACTTTTTGTTTATATCCTGAATGCCGTTTACTATCCTGTAAAGGCTCCAGTAAAACGTTCCCGCCGCGCTGACGCACATTGAGAAATCGCCTATCGAAATAGCCTTTGTCAGCGCCATATAGCCTATGTAGAAATAGCTCGTGCCGTCGCGCAGGGAATTTATAACATCCATGCACCAGGAATTTTTGCACTGCTTTTTATTTCTGTCCGTCCATTCGCCGACGGATTCGTCGGAGTACACCTCGGCTTTATGGCACATCATATCGGCGCTGTCATAGAGCCGTATATCCTTGCCGAGCCGGAAATCCGCGAGCTGGTACAGCACATATCCGAAAAGACGGTTGGTCTTTGCCAATTTCAAAAAGCTGTCCATTTCTATCTTGTTGTTTTTCGCGTTGAATATTGTGATAAACACCAGCGAGATTATCTGTATCGGCAGCAGCAGCGGGCAGGTCATAACTATCAGCGCCACCACTCCGAGCAGCGTAGCCGCCTCGCGCAGCAGCTGCACCAGCGCTCGCAATACTCCGCAAACTCCGTTGCTGTACCAGCTCATGCCCTCCTGTGCCTTGTTGAGCGCGTCCAGAGCCTCGGGGTTTTCGGTATGCTCAAAATCCATATTCATGGCGTGCTCGCCGATCTTCACATCAATATATTCGGTGAACCATGTGCCGACATAATCCATAAGCTGTTCGTTGATATTATCAATAACATTCAATACAAGATGTAGCCCCACATAAAGCCCCACGAACAATGCAGCTCTCGGCAGATGCTCCTCGACCGCGCCGCCGCCCAGCATTGCCGCCGCCTCGTCAATGATAAACTTCGGCATGATAACGCCAAGTAAATTCATAGAAGTCATCAGGACAATATCCAGAAAATACAGAAAGAACACATAGGGCTTTTCTTTCCACGCCAGCTTTAGCATAAATTTTAAGGTTTCGCGGGTTATCGGCTTTTTATCTTTATTTTTTTGCTTAGACATCTTCGTCCTCCTTAATAATGTTGACCTAAGGCGAATTATTTAAATGGGAATTTCAAAATTTCGTCTAATCACACTCCGCTCCGTTTAG
>CAZKJC010000299.1:0-2927 GCA_964552995.1 uncultured Ruminococcus sp. | reverse complement strand
GCTCAAGGTGCTTAAGGAAGCTGAAAAAATGGAGCTTCTCGCGCGGGTAAAGCAGGGCGATATGCAGGCGCGGGAGGAACTGATAAGGGGTAATCTGCGCCTTGTGCTGAGCGTTATACAGCGCTTTTCCGGCAGGGGAGAGAGCGCGGACGATCTGTTTCAGGTGGGCTGCATAGGGCTGATAAAGGCGATAGACAACTTCGATATAACCCAGTCGGTGAAATTCAGCACCTACGCCGTACCTATGATAATGGGCGAGCTGAGACGTTATCTGAGGGATAACGCTCCCGTGCGCGTGAGCCGCTCGGTGCGCGACCTGGCATATCGCGCCATGCAGGCAAAGGAGCGCCTTACCGCGGAAAAGGGGAGCGAGCCTAAAATAGAGGACATAGCCCGCGAGATAGGCGTTCCCCGCCAGGACGTTGTAATAGCCCTGGAAGCCATCAGCGAGCCGATATCGCTTTACGAGCCGGTGTTCTCCGAATCGGGGGACACTATATACGTACTCGACCAGATTGGCGACCATAACGATGATATGAACTGGCTGAACGAGATATCTCTTAAAGAAGCCATGCAGCAGCTCGGCAAGCGTGAGAAGCGCATTCTTAATCTGCGGTTTTTCAGAGGAAAGACACAGGTCGAGGTCGCAAAGGAGATCGGGATAAGTCAGGCGCAGGTGTCGCGACTTGAAAAGGGCGCGCTGGAAAAGATAAAAAACCGTATTTAGTTGCTGACCTTTTCAAGCTCCTCGCGTAGCTGCTTTAAAATGCGCTTTTCAAGCCGCGATATGTAGCTTTGGGATATACCGATCTCGTCCGCTACCTCTTTCTGGGTGCGCTCCTTGCAGCCGTTAAGTCCGAACCGCATTTCCATTATCTGCTTTTCCCGCGCGCCCAGTTTATTTATGGCCTCGTGGAGGAGCTGCTTTTCCACCTCGTCCTCAATATGGGAATTAACGCAGTCGTTCTCCGTTCCAAGAACGTCCGAGAGAAGCAGTTCGTTGCCGTCCCAATCGACGTTAAGCGGTTCGTCTATGGAAATATCATACTTGTATTGGCTGTATTTCCTTAAATACATCAGTATCTCGTTTTCGATACACCGCGACGCGTAGGTGGCGAGCTTGATGTTCTTTTCGGTGCTGAATGTGGTCACGGCCTTTATAAGCCCTACCGTGCCTATCGACACTAAGTCCTCCAGCCATATCCCCGTGTTCTCGAATTTTTTCGCGATATACACCACCAACCGCAGATTATGTACGATAAGCATATCCCGCGCCTTGTCGTAATCGGTTTTCATAAGCTCGAACGCGGCTTCCTCTTCCTCCTTGGTGAGGGGAGCGGGCAGCGACTCCGAGCTGCCGAGATAATGTACATAATCTTCTCCGAAAGCGCGGTTCAGCAGTCTCGCAAATTTTTTCAGCAGTCCCTTTAAAAATTTAAGCATGGTGTCCTCCTCTTTATAACGAAATGATCTTCGGATTAAAAACGCAGTCAATACCCTCGCCCAGCGGATTCTTTGTTATCCCGATAAAGCCGTCGGCGGGCTTTCCGTCGATGGTTATTCCCGCGGGAAAAATGGGGATAAGGGTCTCGGCGGCTACCGTTTTGCAGGGGAGAAGCCGTATTCCGTCCACTGTTCTGCCCTCAAGATATCCCTTGACGGCTTCGGGAATAATGCTCTCGACGCTCTCCCGTCTGCACACGACTACGGATTTCCCGCTGAAAATATCGCACAGCCCGTTTCCTGTGTCCGCAAGACCATTAAGCTCCAGTGTAACGCCCTCAGCGGTAACGCTTACGCAGCAGACCCTGCCGCAGTTGAGCCGTCTGTCGGAGAAATACCGCACCGCTCTTATTGCTCCGTAAGCCGCCGCAGTGAATACTGCAATCCCAGCGATCGGGATATCGAAGTAGGCTACCCCGTTGCTGTATACCATATCGAAGGGCGCGAAGAACGTCCATAGCGCCAGCATAAGCCCCGCGAAAACAAAGCTGATAACCAGAAAGCACAGCAAGGATATCACGAAATCGATCTTTTTCTGCTTTCCGAAAGCGGCTAAAACCACCGCGCAGCCCACCGCCGCCTTTATTCCTGCCACCGCCCAGAACGGCAGTTCCGGCAGCAGCGCGCTGAGAGCCGCCGCCGCTCCTATGCCCGCCGCCAGCAGACAGCGCTTTGAGCTTATGTCACGGCGGAGCAGCAGAGCGGCTGACCTTACCAGAAAATAATTTATGTACAGGTTCAATATGACCAGTATATCCGCGTAGATAACCAAACGCCTCACCTCGCTTGTACAATTATTATATGCCATTGCGGTCGTGAATTATGTAGATTACCGCTGTCTGTTATGAGAATTTAGTGCGGAAAAAAGTCCGCTCGGGAGGACTTTGCGTCCTTCCGAGCGGATAATACGTTATTATGTTGTTTTATCGCTTTCTCAATCCCTGTTGAACTCCGCCAGCTCCAACCCCTCGTTTTTGTCGAGCGCCCATTTGATGTTCCATTCGCTGGTGAAGATAAGCAGATAGTTGCCCTTTACGTCCTGAATGAGCTTGGTATCGGAGGTCAGCACCAGCTTTTCCAGCTCGTCCATGCCGCCCTCGATATGCTTTTCGCTGGTTATCCAGCGGATAAACTGATAGGGAAGTCCCTCGCGGATTATATCAACGTTATACTCGTTTTTAAGGCGGTATTCCAACACCTCGAACTGAAGCACGCCGACAACTCCCACGATGACCTCCTCAAAGCCGCTCTGCGGTTCGGAGAATATCTGTATCGCGCCCTCCTGGGCTATCTGGGTTGTGCCCTTTATAAACTGCTTGCGCTTAAGGGTGTCTTTCTGGCGGATACGCGCGAAGTGCTCCGGCGCAAAGGTCGGTATGCCCTCAAAGGTCACCTTTTTCTTGGGCGAGCAGAGCGTATCGCCG
>CAZKJC010000298.1:0-2958 GCA_964552995.1 uncultured Ruminococcus sp. | reverse complement strand
AGGGGCTCTGCCCCTGCACCCCGCTTCCTTTTGTATCAAAAGGAAGCGAAAACAAGTCCGCGCTTCGCGCGGGGGAGCTTTAAAGATTATAGCGTGATGCAAATTTTTTCAAAATCAGGAGAATAAAATGGTTGAACTGAAGAACGTCAACGTGCATTATTCAAGCGGCGTTGACGCGCTTGTAGATGTTAATCTCAGAATAAACGACGGAGAATTTGTATTCATCGTCGGCGAGAGCGGCGCGGGAAAGTCCACGCTGATGAAGCTGATGATGCGGGAGATCGTGCCCTCCTCGGGGCGCGTATTCGTGAACGGATACAATCTCGCCAAGCTGAAAGGAAATAAGATCGCGAAATTCCGCCGCTCCATAGGAGTGGTATTCCAGGAGTTCCGCCTGATACAGGATTACACGGTTTATGAGAATGTGGCTTTCGTGCTGCGTATCGCCGATCAGTCAATGAAGTATATCCGTCAGCGCGTGCCCTATGTGCTGAACCTTGTCGAGCTCGCCCACAAGGCGCGCAACAGGACAAGGGAGCTTTCGGGCGGCGAGCAGCAGCGTGTGGCTATCGCCCGCGCCCTCGCGAACGACCCCGGGCTGCTTATCGTTGACGAGCCTACCGGAAACCTCGACCCGAAGCGGTCTTATGAGCTGGTGGAGCTTCTTAAGGATATCAACCGCTGCGGCACTACCGTCGTAATGATCACCCACGAGCATGATCTCGTCCGCTATTTCGGCGGCAGGATCATAAATATTGAAAAGGGCTCGGTCACGTTCGACGAGAATATCGGAGGTCACGATGAGGACGAGTAACGCAACTTATCTTGGAAAAAAGGGCATAACCTCCGTCTGGAAGAATTTTGTGATGTCCTTCGCCAGCTTGCTCCAGGTGAGCTGCACGGTGCTTGTGATGATGAATGTCAATATCGTTATGAGCAATATCGGCGCGACAAACCAGATAGTTATTTTTCTTGAAAAGGACGTGACCGAAGCCGAGATCGACCATGTTCGGGCTGTTCTGGAGAAAAACGACGATCTGACGGATATAAACTATGTGTCCAAAGAGGAGGGTCTGGAGAGCTTCCGCGAGGATATGGGGCAGTATGCCGAGCTTCTGGAGTATCTTCCGGAAAACCCCGCGCCCGAAACATTTCTTGTACGCGTCACAGATCTGACAAAAATCCGTTACATTGTTGAGGTAATATCAAGTATAGACAGCGTGGAGCTGGTCCAGGCGCCCTACGATTTCGCGGAGGCGCTGGTGGATATCAGAAATACGCTGACTGTCATTCTGACGGCGGTGCTCGCTACACTGGTGACGATAAGCGTTATAATAGTGTCAAACACTATCCGCACCAGCGTTTTTTCAAGACGCAACGAAATAACCATAATGAAATATGTGGGAGCCACAAACGGCTTTATCAAGACTCCGTTTTTCGTTGAGGGTATGTTTATAGGCGTTCTCGCGGGAGCCGCGTCGTGGGGGCTGACCTGGTGCATTTACAGCTCCATTTACGCCCTGTTTGACAGTGAGCTTACGGTTTGGAGAATGTTCGGAATGTACGATCTTATTCCCTTTGACGGAATAAGCTGGATAGTGCTGGCGGTAAACTGCGCGGCGGGAGCGCTGCTGGGCGCGGTGGGTACTACCATAAGTACCGGAAAATATCTTAAAGTATAACCAACAGGAAAGGACGACATATGGACGAGCGACAGAAAAAAGCGGCGTTGGAGAGCATGATAAGCTGGCTCTCCCACCCGATGGAGCTTGGAAAGGCTCCCGCGGAGATAGAATGTACGGGCAGCTTTGAAGCCTATGAGATGACATATTATATTTTTAAATATAAGAGGGAGACCCACGGCGAGTGGCTGATCGGCGTAAGCGGCGGCTATGAGGGCGGCGGGCTTGACAACTGCGGGCACACCTTCAGCGAGATGGAGAAGTACGACGAGGATAACGCGGAGGAGCAGGCGCGCGCCCTGGTGGATAATATCCGCGATTATATCGTAAGGTCGGCGGAGGAAGCGAATGAGCTCAGGGACGACCCGGGAACGTTTATAAATTATGTCCTGCTGGAGGATATAAAATGGGATAAGGAGGCTCTGCGCGAGGAGCTGAAAAACGCATGGGATATCGAGGGTATCCCCGACGACGAAGAGCAGGACGATGATGACGAGGAAGATGAAAATTCATTATTTATCGCTCTTGACGAGGGGCTGATAGCGGTCTCGCTGATAGATGCTCCCGTGCCATACGGCGAGGTCGCGGCAAGCGCGGAGCGCAATTTTATGTGGCAGGACGGCGTTGAGCGGGTCGGAAAGCACAAGGCGCATCTGCTTGTCACGGTAATGGGCGCGGATACCGACCCGCGCGACGCGGGAGAGATGATGGTAAAGGTCGTCGTATCCTGTCTTAAGCTGTTCGGCGGTATCGGAGTTTACACGGGCGACGTGGTGCTCCAGCGGGATTATTATCTGGATTTTGCGGAAATGATGGACGACGGGCAGTTCCCGCTGCATAATCTGGTGTGGATAGGTCTGTACGGAAACGAAAAGGGAATGAGCGGCTACACGGGCGGCATGATAAATCTCGGGTATAATGAGATAGAGGTGCTGAACAGCCGCGTCAAGCCGATGGAGCTTCACGAATTCATCGCGAGCGTTGCGATGTATGTTATCATGGAGGGCGTGGTTCTGGGCGACGGCGAGACCATAGGCTATTCCGAAACTCAGAAGCTCCCCATAACCGTAGGTCCGGGCAAAGCGGTGGACGGAGAATCGGTCAAAATTGAGTTTTAGAAAGAGCAACATAAAGCTCACGCAGAAAAGCAACGCTCGCAAAGAGCAATGTAAAGCCCGCGCAGGAGAATTTTTCGCAACAAGCCGCGAAAGCGAAGTGCAACGGAGCTTTCACGGCGCGGTAGGCGAACGAAGTTCGCCGGTGCGGAAAATTCTTT
>CAZKJC010000297.1:0-2994 GCA_964552995.1 uncultured Ruminococcus sp. | reverse complement strand
TTACTATACGAGGCTTTGTATAGTAAAGGAGCGCGTGACAAAGGTCCTCGGTATGGAGTATGAAACGCTGGAGACCCCCGATATGCTGGACAGGCTGCAAAAGGCAAAGCGCACCACGGCGGGACAAAACGGCGGAATGCAGGGCTTTATGCGGGATATACAGACGATGATGGTGCAGTTCACCTGCATTATCGCGGCGGTGAGCATTATCTCCACTTTAAGCCCGTGGATAGTGCTGATAATCCTGGTGCTGTCGCTTATCCAGTTTGAGTATTTCGACTATATCCGCTTAAAGGACAAGGCGATAATGTGGGACGCTATGGCGGGAAACTGGCGCAAGCTGGAGTATATGTCCACGGTGTCCACGGACTTTTCCTACGCAAAGGACGTAAGACTTTACGGAATGCGCAAATGGCTGGGCTCTAAGCAGAAGGAGGTAAACGCCGACGAGCTGCGCCGCTGGAAGCAGTCAAGGCAGTACTGGATATACAACATTATTTTTTCTTCGGGGATATCGCTTATACAAACAGTGATCATTTTCGGTTGGCTTATCTATGACGTGCTGGTGAACGGTCTGTCCATAGGAAACTTTATGCTGTACAGCAGCAGCGCCATCACCTTTTCGGGAAATATCTTTATGTTTCTGCAATCGCTGGGCGGAATGAGGGAGCGCTCCTCGCGCGTGGACGATTTCCGCAGCTTTATGGATATTCCGAACCCCGACGAGGGTAAAAAGACTATTCCCATACCCAAGGCGGAGAAATATGTTTTCAAGTTCGAGAACGTGTCCTTTAAGTATAAGGGGCAGGACAAATACGCGCTGAAAAATCTCGATCTGACCCTTGAAGCGGGGCAGCGGCTTGCCGTGGTGGGACTTAACGGCGCGGGAAAGACTACCTTTATAAAGCTGCTGCTGCGGCTTTACGATGTGACGGAGGGCAGGATACTCTGCAACGGCATCGATATCCGCGAGTTCGACAGGGCGGAGTACTACGAGCTGTTCGCGCCCGCGTTTCAGGAGGTGGAGGTGTTCGCGTTTCAGCTCTCCGAGAACATTTCAATGCGCACCGCCGACGAGACCGACAAGGCTCTGGCGGAGCAGTACCTGCGCGACGCGGGTATGGGCGAAAAGCTGGACCGTTTGCCCAAGGGAATGGACACCGAGCTTTTAAAGGTCCTGTACGACGACGGAGTAGACCTTTCGGGCGGCGAAAAGCAGAAGCTGGCTTTGGCAAGGGCGCTGTACAAAAACGCGCCGATAGTGGTTCTGGACGAGCCTACGGCGGCGCTGGACGCTCTCGCGGAATACCGCCTGTATCAGAGCTTTGACGGAATGATAGGCGACAGAACGGCGGTATACATATCCCACAGGCTGTCATCGACCAGATTCTGCGACAATATAGCAATGTTTGTCGCGGGCGAGATGGTGGAGTACGGCACGCATGAGGAGCTGCTCGAAAAGAACGGCGCATACGCGGAGATGTTCCGCGTTCAGGCGCAGTATTACGTTGAGGACGAGAGCGCTGAAAGCGGAACTCCCGCCGAGGTTTCGGAAGGGGGTGCGGTTCATGAGTAATACTCCCAAAAAGCCGAACGAAGCGCGCAGCCAAACGGTAAGAAAAACGCTGAAATATTTCTTCCCCGTTGCGTGGAAGTTCGACAAGGCTTACTTTATACTTTCGGCGGTAAACGTTATTCTGGGAGCGGTAGTGCCTTTTCCCGAGATAATCTTCATGCCGCTACTGCTGGATTCGCTGATAAGCCCCGAGCGCGACTTGCGTCAGATAATCACCTACGCGGCGCTGATGATAGGACTGAGGGTGGGGGTATCGCTGATAAACTCCGCGCTGTCCATTCACCTGGAAAAATACTCGGATAAATTCTACAACTTCGTTTCCGAGGAAATATCCCAGCGCTGCATGGAGATCGACTTCGCGCTCACCGAAAACAAAGAAGCTCTTGACCAGATAAACCGCGGCAAGGAGGGTCTGGACTACTCCAACGGAGTTCACGGCATATCCACCGCCTTTTTCACCATACTCACAAACGTGCTGAAAATTTTCGGCGTGGTGACGGTGCTGGCGATAAGCGCTCCGTGGATGCTGCTTATCATAGCGGTGCTGCTGGCGGTTTCAACGATAATCAACAGTAAAAATAACAAGATCGAGATAAAATACTTCACCGATCTTGCAAAGGTAAACCGTATCTGGGACTATATCCAGTGGGAGCTGGAGAATTTCCGCTTCGGAAAGGATATCCGGATATACGGCGCGGCGGACACGCTCGTCAAAAAATCCACCGAGCAGACCGACCGCATTATAAAGTTTGACACCGAGTGGAAAAATGAGAAATACCCGCTGAGCGTTCTGGACACTATCGTTACGGCAATACGGGACTTCGGCACTTATCTCTATCTCGGCGCGCTGGCTATTTTCGGCAAGATCACCATCGGCACGTTCTCGCAGCTCGTTACGGCGGGAGGTACGCTCAATGCTTCGGTTCAGGGAGCCATCTTTGGCTTTCAGGACATCGTAAAGCGCTGCAATTACGGCTATGAGGTAGTAAAGCTGATGGAGTACCCGCCCATGCTGCAAAAGGGCGACAGGCGGGTGGAAGACCTCAAGACCCCGCACACGATAGAGTTCCGCAACGTCAGCTTCTCTTACCCGAATACGGGAGTGCGGGTGCTGAAAAACGTTTCCATCACCATAAAGGCGGGGGAGCGGCTCTCGGTAGTGGGGCTGAACGGCGCGGGCAAGACCACGTTTATAAAGCTGCTGTGCAGGCTCTACGATACCGACGAGGGCGAGATACTCATTGACGGTGTGAATATACGCGAGTATGACTACGACGAGTATATGAAGCTGTTCTCGGTGGTATTTCAGGACTTTCGGCTTCTGTCGTTCAGCGCAAAGGACAACATACTCCTCGGCGCGGAGGACAGCGACGAATCGGTCGACGCGATGTTTGAAAAGGTGGGGCTGCTGGACAAGA
>CAZKJC010000296.1:0-3002 GCA_964552995.1 uncultured Ruminococcus sp. | reverse complement strand
ACTATGTTGTGGGCTTTTTGTGCAATTATCACGCGCTTCAGCCACTGAGGTACATCAAGCGGGTGGACTGACAAAGGTTAAGCTCCTTTTTTGAGGCGAATAATAGGAACTTTGGCATGTGGACAATTTGATGTACCTCAATGACAGGAGCGCGTAATATTTCGCCCAAAATGAACACAAATTCACCTATTGTCTCTCGTCCACAAGAAAAGCGGCGACGGGGGGTGAGGGGGAGAGGGAAGTTGGGGTTCGGGGTGAAACCGTAGGGGGAGAGGGGGGAGCCGCTTTTGTTCGGATTTTATTCCGCCCCCCTCTCCCCCGAAGGTGTCAGCCCCGATACGAGCGCGTGAAAGCTCCGCTTTCTCAAAATAATAGAGTGGAGCGGCGGAAAAATTCAATTTTAACATAACAACAGGGGAGCACCATAATAATCCCACAAAAAATTATTATCACAAATAAAAAGAGGATCACCATGATGGACTACAAAATTAAAAGCCCTTTTTTTGACATCGGGCAGACCTTTCTTTGCGGGCAGTGCTTTCGGTGGAAAGCGGCGGATAACTCCGACAATGCCTTTGAGGGTATCGCCATGGGCAAAAAATTGCGGCTTACCCAGGAAAAGGGAGAAGTCGTTTTACATAATATTGAAAAAGAGGATATTCCGCTGTGGGAGAATTATTTCGATTTGCGGACGGACTACGGCGCGTTTATAGAGCGCTTTTCGGCGGACGAAATCCTCAGCGCCGCCTGCGGGAGCTCAAGCGGTATCCGCATACTGCGGCAGGAGCCTTTTGAAACGCTCATCAGCTTTATCATAAGTCAGAACAATAATATCCCCCGCATAGCG
Source organism: uncultured Ruminococcus sp. (assembly GCA_964552995.1). Classification (GTDB taxonomy): domain Bacteria; phylum Bacillota; class Clostridia; order Oscillospirales; family Ruminococcaceae; genus CAG-115. Next base: position 2,155 of record CAZKJC010000296.1, on the reverse strand, counting down.
GGAATTATCGACAGGCTTTGCGAGAGCTTCGGCAGCAGGACAGAGGGCGGGTACGCCTTTCCCGACGCGAAGCGGCTTGCGGGGATCGTTCCCGACGACCTGGCGCCGCTCAGAGCGGGATTCCGCGCCCGATATATCTGCGACGCGGTAAACAAGATAAACAGCGGCGAGGTCAGCTTTGAGCGTATCGGGGCGCTCCCGCTTGAGGAAGCGCGCGGGGAGCTGAAAAAGATCGTCGGCGTGGGCGACAAGGTGGCGGACTGCGTGCTGCTTTTCGGATTCCACAAGCTCGACGCGTTTCCGAAGGACGTGTGGGTAAAGAGGATCATGTCGGAGCTTTATCCAGACGGGCTCCCCGACTGCGTTAAGGGAGCGGAGGGGGTCGCGCAGCAATACCTCTTCCACTTTGTACGCAACAACAACGGACTGGAAATCGTAAAGCGGGGACTTAAAGTATAGGCTCTGTGATACTCAATTATGAAAGGATAAATTACTATGTTTTGTTCAAAATGCGGCAGACAGATAAATAACGACGCTTTGTTCTGCACCTTTTGCGGCAGCCCCACTATGATGGCGCCTGCCGCGCCGACGCCCTCGGCTTCTGTTCCCGCGGGCGTGCCTGTCCCGGGAAATATCCCCATGTCCTCGGAGAGCCGGGCGGCAAGCATTCCTCTGAATATGGAGGGAGCGGGGGGAGCTTCGAGTATTCCAATTCCGACTGCGGAGGAGTACGAAAAGGATATTTACCCCGCGGAGGAATACGGCGCGGATTCCATTCCGACCGCTTCTATGCCGTCGGCGGAGGAGCTTTCAAACGAGAACGCGGAAAACTCCGATATTCCCGAGCTGTCGGAATACGGAGAGAGCGCCGCGCAGTCTTTAAGAGCCGAGCCGCCCTCCTCATCGATGCCTTTTCAGCCCGATTTTGCGGCGCGGGAGAGCGCGGCTCCCGAGATCGCGGCGGCAAGCGCCCCCGGGACGATGATAGATTTCTCCGCGCCCATTCAACCAATTCAACCGCTTCAGCCCGATCAGGCGGCTTCGTCCGCAGAGGGATCCGAAAAGCCCGTCAAGTACTATACATTCGGGCATATCGCTCTGTGCCTTGCGGCGGTGGGAGTTATGGCTGTCGTGGCGGGAATTTTCGCGGGGCTTTATTTCTCCGTAATATGACAGCAATGTCTTAAGTTTTTCTAACATTTTTGAAAGATTTACGGAAAACCCCTTAACTTTTTTCTTGAAATATGATATAATATATATCATTTAATACCGTCTTTGTGGCAGGCGGTCAGCTTACAAAATCAGACGGAGGTTTCAAAATGAACGACAGATCCAACAGAGTAAGTCTTAAAAAGCCCGACGTGCAGCAGGCTTATGTCGATCCGCAGACGGGCGAGATATATCCGAACGGGAATCCCTATCAACCAAATCAACCCGATCAGCCCGTTAACGGCGCTCCCTATCCTCAGCAACAGCCTTATCCTCAATATCAGCAGCCCACACAATATGCGCAGCCGCAGCAGCCCGCTCAACACGCACAGCCCATGCAGACCTATGAGGCTCAATATCCGCCCCGACCCGTGGACAACACATATGGCGGCGGGCAGAACGCGGCATATGATCCCAACCTGAAATACTGCACCCACTGCGGGGCGCGTATCCCGATCGACGCGGTAATATGCACCCACTGCGGGCGGCAGGTGAGCGAGCTGAGGACTGCTCAGCCCAATATCGCCCAGCCGCAGGTCATCATAAACAATAACAACAATAATAGCAGCTTTAACCCCGTTTATGTTCCAATGGGCAGACCAAAAAGCAAATGGCTGGCGTTTTTCCTGTGTCTGTTTTTCGGGGTTTTCGGCGTACATCGCTTTTATGAGGGCAAGATCGGCACGGGGCTGCTCTGGCTGTTTACACATTCGGGCTGTTCGGGATCGGCTGGTTTATCGACCTTATTATCCTGCTTTGCCGCTCCGATCCTTATTATGTATGATTTAAACGCTCCGCGAAAATTCGCGGAGCGTTTCGGTTTGTATATAAAGTGTTGATCTGAGCTATTATGCTTTTAAGTTATGTTGACAAGGAGTAAATGATTTAAAAGAATTTCCCGCAAGCCGCTGCGGAAGCGCAGTTTTCCGCAAAGCGGAAAACGGAG
>CAZKJC010000295.1:0-3005 GCA_964552995.1 uncultured Ruminococcus sp. | reverse complement strand
CCCCCGTTGTGGACGGAAACGGACGTTTTGAGCTTTCGTTTATTGACTACCGCCTGGACGACAAGACAAAATACACTATCGAGGAATGCAAGGAACGCGACGCTACCTACGCCGCGCCGCTGCGCGTTACCGCGAGACTGCTCAACAAGGAAACCGGCGAGCTGCTGGACAACGAAATTTATATGGGCGATCTTCCGCTGATGACAGAAAGCGGAACATTTGTCATCAACGGCTCGGAACGCGTTGTGGTATCGCAGCTTGTGCGTTCCCCGGGCGTTTACTACGGCTTCGATTACGATAAGACGGGTAAAAAGCTGTTCAAGGCGACGGTCATCCCTAACCGCGGCGCGTGGCTGGAGCTTGAGATGGACTCCAACGACGTGTTCTATGTGCGTATAGATAAGAACAGAAAGTTCGCCTGCACCACTTTCCTGCGCGCTATCGGCTTGTCCGACAACGCTTCGCTGACGGAGAAATTTGGCGACGACCCCAGAATAACCTCCACCATCGACAGCGGCAAGGACAGCACCGAAAACGAGGAGGAGGCTCTGCTTGAGGTCTACCGCAAGCTGCGCCCGGGCGAGCCCGCTACGGTAGAGTCCTCCCGCACCACGCTGGAGAACCTGTTCTTTGACGCTAAAAGATACGACCTTTCCAGATTCGGAAGATATAAATACAACAAGAAGCTCGGCATCGCCGCAAGATTAAAGGGCAGAAAAGCCGCCGAGACCGTTATCGCGCCGCTTACAGGCGAGATACTCGCGGAGGAGGGCGCGGTGATCACCGCCGACGCGGCAATGGCTATCCAGAACGCGGGTGTTATCAGCGTGGCTGTTCTCAAGGAGGACGGCGAGGGCACCGTCAAGGTAGTCGGAAACGGCATGGTCGACATCAAGCTCTACACCGGCGATATGGACGTTGAAGCCCTCGGGGTGAACGAGCAGGTCCGTTTCGGCGTTCTCGCGGCTATCCTTGAGGAGGCTGCCGGCGATACCGAAAAGACCGCGCAGCTCATCAAGGAGCGCGTTGAGGAGCTTATCCCCAAGCATATCACTCTGGACGACATCTTCGCTTCGGTAAGCTATTTCATGAACCTTTGCGAGGGTATAGGCGATATCGACGACATCGATCACCTCGGAAACAGGCGTATCCGCTGCGTGGGCGAGCTGCTCCAGAATCAGTTCAGAATAGGCTTCACGCGTATGGAGCGCACTATTCGCGAGAGAATGGGCTTGCAGGCGAACGACAGCGAAAGAATGACCCCGTCGCTGCTTATCAACGCGCGCCAGGTCATCGCGGCTATGAAGGAGTTTTTCGGCTCCTCGCCGCTGTCGCAGTTCATGGATCAGAACAACCCGCTTGCGGAGCTTACCCACAAGCGCCGTCTGTCCTCTCTCGGTCCGGGCGGTCTGTCCCGTGACAGAGCGGGATTCGAGGTGCGCGACGTACACTACTCCCACTACGGAAGAATGTGTCCCATAGAGACCCCCGAGGGTCCTAACATCGGACTTATCTCCTACCTTGCGACATTCGCGAGGATAAACGTTTACGGCTTTATAGAAGCTCCCTACCGCCGCGTCGACAAGGCTACCGGCAAGGTGCTGGACGAGGTCGTATATATGACGGCGGACATGGAGGATAACTACGTCGTTGCCCAGGCGAACGAGCCGCTTGACGAGAACGGCTGCTTCGCGAGAGCGCGTGTCAATGCCCGCTGCCGCGACGCTATTCTTGAAATAGAGCGCGAAAAGGTCGACTTCATGGACGTTTCGCCGAAAATGGTGGTTTCCGTCGCGACGGCGATGATACCGTTCCTGGAGAACGACGACGCGAACCGCGCGCTGATGGGCGCGAACATGCAGAGACAGGCTGTTCCGCTTATGGTAACGGATAACTCCATTGTCGGCACGGGTATCGAGTACAAGGCGGCTGTCGACTCCGGAGTCGTTGTATGCGCGAAAGAGGACGGCGTGGTTTCCGAGGTGAGCGCGGACCGCATTATAATCAAGAACGAGCTGGGTCAGGAGCACATATACAAGCTCATCAAGTTCAAGCGCTCCAACCAGGGCAACTGCGTGAATCAGCGCCCGATAGTCGACAAGGGCGAGGCGGTGAAGAAGGGAGACGTTATCGCGGACGGACCCGCTACCAAGAACGGCGAGATCGCGCTCGGAAAGAACGCTCTCATAGGCTTTATGACCTGGGAGGGCTACAACTACGAGGACGCGGTTCTCATCAACGAAAAGCTGGTGTACAACGATGTTTACACCTCGATCCATATAGAAGAATACGAGCTGGAGTGCCGCGAGACCAAGCTTGGTCCTGAGGAGATCACCCGCGATATACCCAACCTCTCCGACGACGCTCTTAAAGACCTTGACGAGCGCGGTATAATCCACATCGGCGCGGAGGTACACTCGGGAGATATCCTCGTAGGAAAGGTATCGCCCAAGGGCGAGACCGAGCTTACCGCGGAGGAAAAGCTGCTGAGAGCCATCTTCGGCGAAAAGGCGCGCGAGGTGCGCGACAACTCGCTGAGAGTGGCGCACGGCGAAAGCGGTATCGTGGTGGACGTAAAGGTGTTCAACCGCGAGAACTGCGACGAGCTGTCCCCCGGGGTAAACGAAAAAGTCCGCGTTTATATAGCGCAGAAGCGCAAGATATCCGTCGGCGATAAGATGGCGGGTCGTCACGGCAACACGGGCGTCGTGTCGAGGATACTCAAGACCGAGGATATGCCTTTCCTGCCCGACGGAACTCCGCTGGATATCGTGCTGAACCCTCTCGGCGTACCGTCCCGTATGAATATCGGACAGGTGCTGGAGGTCCACCTCGGCTACGTCGCTAGAGCGCTGGGCTGGAAGATATCCACCCCCGTATTCGACGGCGCGCACGAGCAGGATATCCGCGAGCTGTACGACAGAGCAGCTTCCATGAAAGAAGAGCTTGCGGGCGCAGACGGTCCCGGCATAGACTTCACGAAGCTGAGCTGGACAAACGATTGT
>CAZKJC010000294.1:0-3012 GCA_964552995.1 uncultured Ruminococcus sp. | reverse complement strand
CGTAAGGGAGAAAGGGCATCACAATGGAATTGACCTATACGAAAGTTGGAGATTATTACATCCCTGATCTGATACTCGACGAGGACCCAGCGACAGAGAAGTTTTACGGTAAGTACGGCGATCTTCGCCGCACCTACCTCCGGGAGCATAAGCCCAAACTGTGGATGGTGCTGGTGAACACTGGCAGAGCGGACGATTACCTGATCAGCATTGAACGAGAGGCCGAGCGGCGTATGGGTACACTTATGCCGCAGATGATGAAAGCGGCTGGCGTGACCGAGGAACTGAAAGCCCGTGACCAGATGGCGTGGGTGGGATTGATGAATAGCTGCAAAGCACAAGTTGAGGAAATTATCTTTGCGGAACTGGTATACTGTTGATTAGCTAAAGGCCAGAGGGGACATCCTTCTGGCCTTTTCTGAATCTGGAAAAATTTTTTAGAATTTTGTCCCCAAACTTTTAACTTGATTGCCGCAAACCGATTTAAGGATTGTTTAATAATTTCTATGCTACAATGAAATCACAAAGTGAAAGGAGTAACGGAAATGTATTTACAAATACTGAAAAAAGACCTTAAACGCAAAAAGACGATGAATGCGATACTGCTGGTATTTATTATACTTGCGTCGATGTTCATGTCCTCTGGCGTAAGCAATATCATCACGGTGACGACTGCGCTGGACAGCTATTTTGAAATGGCGGACGTGCCCGAATATTTCGCGGTTTGCGAAAACAAATTTTCCGACCAGGACATTTGCGGGACGCTTGAAAACGCCTCCGCGATAGACGAGTTCCGTATTGAGGAGCTTGTCCGTATGTCCCAGTCCAATATTACGCGGGTCGGCGAGCCGCTGGACGATTCCAACGTCAATCAGATATTAGTATTACAGAGCGACAGAGATATGGGGATGAATTTTTTTCTGGACGATGAAAGTATTCTTAAAAGCGTACCAAAAGGGGAAATTTACGTTGCCCGTTACATAGAGGAAAACATGGGACTTAAAGTAGGCGACAAAATTACAGTCGAAATAGAGGGTGTAAGCCACGACTTTACCTTTGCGGGCAGTTTCAGGGACGCTGTCTGCGGCACGGAATTGATAGGCATTAAAAGGTTTATCATTAACGGCGAGGAATTTGACGAATATATGTCCGCCGAGACGATAAAAAATGTGTATGGCGGAAAATTCTTATACATACACACCGCCAATCTTGACAAGACCCTGTCCCAGATAGCGGATATATCCGACAGTTTTACCTTTGCGGGTGACACGGATATACTGGGGCAAGCCTATATTTTTGATATGATAATCACGGGTCTTGTCCTTGTGGTGAGCCTTATTCTTATAATCATATCCTTTGCGGTGCTGCGATTCACCATATCTTTTACTCTCTCCGAGGAATTTCGCGAGATAGGCGTTATGAAAGCAATAGGTATACGGAACATAAAAATCCGAGGGCTGTACCTTACAAAATACTTCGCTATTTCCGTTGTTGGCGCGGCAATTGGTTTAGTGTTCAGCTATCCGTTTGGCAAAATGCTTATGAGCTTGTCAACAAATTCGATTATTATCAATGAAGGAAATACCATTTTTGTCAACGTTATCTGCGCAGTTCTGGTGGCGGCTATCATTCTCCTGTTCTGTCTCGGCTGCACGGGCAGGGTAAGCAAAATGTCCCCTATCGATGCTATAAGAAACGGGCAGACGGGGGAACGCTTCCGCAAAAAGGGCGTTATGAGCCTTGGAAAATCGCGGCTTGGCACAACGGCTTTCCTTGCCACAAACGATATTGTAAGCAGTCCTAAACGCTATACTGTTATTATCCTTACTTTTTTTCTGTGTATATCTCTGCTGATTATACTTTCCAATACCACAGCGTCTCTTAAAAGCGGAAAGCTGCTGAAATATTTTGGGGAAGCGGACTGCCACGCCGTTACGGACATCGGCGATGAAACTATGAAGTTTATGACCGAGGACGGACATGAAAAGGTTGAAAAATATCTTAAGGACATGGAGCAGACCCTTGCGGAAAACGGTATGCCCGCGGAATGTATGACGGAATATTATATTTATTCGATGATAAAATACGGCGAATGTGAAAGCAAGACAGCCATACTTCAGGGCACGGGAACAACAATGGATATATACGAATATTCTGAGGGTATTCCTCCGCAAAGCAGCGATGAAATTGCAATAACAACCCTTTTGGCAAAAAAGCTGGGCGCAGAGATAGGCGATACCGTTACCGTGTCCTACACAACGGGCGAAACGTCGGAGTTCATCATAACCGCTCTGTATCAGGCAATGGCCAATCAGGGTATTTCCATGAGGGTTTATACCGATTGCGATATAAACTATATCATGGCAACCGGTTCCCCCGGTACGCAGATAAAATTTACCGATGCCCCCAACGATAAGGAAATATTGCGCAGAATTGTAAAGATCAAGGAGCTTTATCCCGAATTTTCAAGCGTTAAAACAGCGGGCGAGACCGTAAGCGACACCACTGGAGTAGGTGGCGCGATAGATTCGGTGAAAAAAATGTCCGCCGTCCTTACGGTGATATTAGCCGCGCTTATCACTATACTTATCGAGCGTTCCTTTATTGCGAAGGAGCAGGCGGAGATTGCCCTTATGAAAGCGATAGGAATGAGAAATTCCAAAATATACGGACAGCATACGTTAAGATTTTTCATTTCGGCAGCGGCGGCTGTGCTTATCGCGGAGCTTTTGGGGTTACCCCTTACAAAGCTGTGTTTCGACCCTATTTTCGGATCAATGGGTCTTGAACTGGGCGTGGAATATGTGCAAAACCCCGTGGAGATATACGCGGTATTTCCCATTATCGTACTTGCCGCCACAGTCATCAGCGCATTTTTGACCTCGCTCTACACGGGAAAGATCAAATCCTCCGATACGGCAAGTATCGAGTAAGAAAGGAGATTATTATGAATATTTTAGAAGTAAAGAACCTCTGTAAATCCTACATAGTAAACAATCGTCAGAACAATAT
>CAZKJC010000293.1:0-3023 GCA_964552995.1 uncultured Ruminococcus sp. | reverse complement strand
TCCTTTCGTATAGGGTCAACTGAACATTGTCTAAAATGAACACAAATTCACTTTACCCCTTGAACGACAAGAAAAGCGGCGACGGGGGGGAGAGGGGGAGAGGGAAGTTGGGGTTCGGGGTGAAACCGTAGGGGGAGAGGGGGAGCCGCTTTTGTTCGGATTTTATTTCGCCCCCCTCTCCCCCGAAGGTGTCAGCCCCGACACGAGCGCGTGAAAGCTCCGCTTTCTCAAAATAATAGAGCGGATAAACATAAAAATCCGATTTTAACATAACAATAGGAGAGCAACACAATAATCCAACAAAATAAGCGTGCCAGCATAAATTTTCATTTACATATTGACGGGTACAGTTTCCGCCGTACCCGTCCTTTTCTGTAATAAGCCACGCGGCTTTAATGCTATAAGCCCCTGCGGCTTTTATCGCAGCTGCCGCAGTCCGAGCAGTCACAGCCGCAGCCGCGCTTACCCCTCTTTTTGTTCCTGTACATGATAAAAAACGCTATTACAACCAAAGCTGCAATAAAGAGCAAAACCAAGATATCCGCACCGTTCATATTACACCTCCGTTTAAACTCCCGTGACAATGCAGACCGCACGCGCGATGAAAGCCACTATCCACGCGACGGCGCACTGCCAGATAACAACTCCGACCGCCCATTTCGCGCCAAGCTCCCGCCGTATCGACGCGATTGAAGCAACGCAGGGAGTGTACAGCAGCGAGAACACCAGCATAGTTACCGCCGCGGTGTTTGTAAGCACGGTCTGTATGCTGTTGCCGAAAAGTATCTCCATGGTGGAAACAACGCTCTCCTTAGCCATAAACCCGCTGATGAGCGAGGTTACGATACGCCAGTCCCCCAACCCTATCGGCGCGAAGATCGGGACAAGCCAGCCCGATATCATCGCCATCAGGCTCTCGGAGGAATCGCTCACTATGTTAAAGTGAGTGTCAAAGCTCTGCAAAAACCACACCGCTATCGTCGCTATCAGAATTATCGTAAACGCCTTGCTCAGAAAATCCTTAGCCTTTTCCCACAGTAGCTGCACCACGTTTTTGATCCCCGGCATACGATAGTTCGGCAGCTCCATTACAAAGGGCACAGCCTCGCCCTTGAACAGCGTTCCCTTAAACAGAAAGGCTATAAGTATGCCAACAACGATCCCCAGCATATACAGCCCCGTCATGATAAGCCCGCCGTTATTCGGGAAGAACGCGCTTACAAAAAACGCGTAGATGGGCAGCTTTGCCGTGCAGCTCATAAAGGGGGTCAGCAGGATAGTCATTTTGCGGTCGCGCTTGCTTGGAAGAGTTCTGGTGGACATTACCGCGGGCACGGTGCAGCCGAAGCCTATCAGCATCGGCACTATGCTTCTCCCCGAAAGCCCGATTTTGCGCAGGAGCTTATCCATAAAGAACGCGACGCGTGCGACATATCCGCTGTCCTCCATGATCGACAGGAAGAAGAACAGCGTGACCACAACGGGAAGAAAGCTCAGAACGCTGCCTACGCCGCCGAAAATGCCGTCGATGACCAGCCCGTGCAGCGCCGTATTCACGTTGGAGGAGGTCATCCAGCTATCCGCTATACCCGCAAGCGCGTCGATACCCGCCGCCAGGAGCTCCTGCAAAAAAGCTCCGATCACATTGAACGGAAGGACGAAAACCGCTCCCATGATAAGTATGAAGCAGGGGATAGCCGTCCATTTTCCGGTGAGAACGCGGTCGATCTTTTCGGAGCGTATGCGCTCCCTGCTTTGCTGCGGCTTCTGCACGGTGCGCTCGCAGACGTATTCGATAAAGTCGAAGCGCATATCGGCTATGGCGGCGCTTCTGTCCATTCCGCCCTCGTGCTCCATCTGAACTACCGTGTGCTCGATCATTTCCTTTTCGTTCTGGTCGAGCTTCAGCTGCTCCGCTATCAGCTCGTCGCCCTCAATGGTTTTGGTAGCGGCAAATTGCAGCGGCAGCCCCGCCTTTTCCGCGTGATCCTCAATAATGGACTCCACCGTATGAATTGCCCTGTGTATAGCGCCGCCGTGATTTACCTTGCTGCAAAAATCCTGCTTTCTGGGGCGTTCCTGATATTCGGCGATATGCAGCGCGTGCTCTATAAGCTCGTGTACGCCCTCATTTTTGGCGGCAGATATGGGCACTACCGGAACGCCCAGCATATCCTCCATGCCGTTTATGTCGATAGCCCCGTTGTTTCCCGTTACCTCGTCCATCATATTTAGCGCCACGACCATGGGAACGTTCATTTCCAGAAGCTGCATTGTAAGATACAGGTTGCGCTCTATGTTGGTAGCGTCCACGATATTGATGATAGCCTTGGGCTTCTCCTCCAGCACGAAATTACGCGACACTATCTCCTCGCTGCTGTACGGGGACATGGAATAGATCCCCGGCAGGTCTGTGACCATGGTGTTGGGGAAGCCCTTGATCGAGCCGTCCTTTCTGTCCACGGTAACTCCCGGGAAGTTTCCGACGTGCTGATTAGCTCCCGTAAGCTGGTTGAAAAGGGTGGTTTTTCCGCAGTTCTGATTTCCCACAAGGGCGTATGTAATTTTCGTTCCCTCGGGCAGGGGAGCGCCGTCGTTCTTGTCGTGGTATTTTCCGTCCTCGCCAAGTCCCGGGTGAGCCTTGGGGCATATCCTGTCTATGCGGCTGTGCCGGTTGCTTCTTTCTTTGATAGGGTCGATCCCGATCTGTTCCGCGTCCGCGAGCCGCAGAGTAAGCTCATATCCGTGCACCTGAAGCTCCATAGGGTCGCCCATCGGCGCGAGCTTGACAACAGTGACCTCCGCGCCCGGGATAACCCCCATATCCAGAAAATGCTGCCGCAGAGCGCCCTCTCCGCCAACGCTCGTTATCACGGCGCTTTCGCCGGTTTTCAGTTCCTTTAACGTCATCAGAAACGCCTCCGATTATATTATAGGTATCTCTAAAGCCCGATTTTTTGTATATGAAGTGTTGACGAGAAGCAAATGATTTAAATGGGAATTTCAAAATTTCCGCCAGCCAT
>CAZKJC010000292.1:0-3062 GCA_964552995.1 uncultured Ruminococcus sp. | reverse complement strand
CGAGTTTGCGAATGCAAACGATGACCGGTTCCCGCAATCGCCCGCAAGGAACGAGCGCAGTGAGTGACTGAGGAGCGCTTGCGGGAATTTTGAAATTCTTTTAAATAAGGGGGCTTTATAATGGCATTTGAGGGATTATCCGCGAAGCTGAATAATGTTTTCGGAAAGCTTAAGGGTCACGGAAAGCTCTCCGAAAAGGATATAAAGAACGCTATGCGGGAGGTCCGCATGGCGCTGCTGGACGCGGACGTAAACTACAAGGTGGCAAAGGATTTTGTAAACAGGGTCAGCGAAAAGGCGGTAGGCGCGCAGGTAATGGAGAGCCTTACCCCCGCCCAGCAGGTGATAGATATCGTGCACAGCGAGCTGATTGAGCTTATGGGAAACACCACAGCCAAGCTGGATTTCCCGAGCAAGCCGCCTTGTGTGATAATGATGTGCGGACTTCAGGGCGCGGGCAAGACCACCCACTGCGCGAAGCTCGCGAAATATCTCAAGGAGCAGAACCGCCGCCCTCTGCTGGTAGCGTGCGACGTATACCGTCCCGCGGCTATCGAGCAGCTTAAGATAATGGGCGAAAAGGCGGGAGCGCATGTCTTTGAGATGGGGCAGATCGACCCCGTGAAGATCGCCAAAGAGGGCATAAAGTACGCCAAGGACAACGGCTTTGACGTGGTAATGCTGGATACGGCGGGTCGTCTGCATATAGATGAGACGCTGATGGAGGAGCTTGAAAATATCAAGCGCGAAACTCAGCCCAACGAGATACTGCTGGTAGTGGACTCCATGACGGGTCAGGACGCGGTAAACGTTGCGGAGAGCTTCAATAACGCGCTGGATATCACGGGCGTTATCCTCACCAAGCTGGACGGCGATACGAGAGGCGGCGCGGCGCTTACGGTGCTGGCTATCACGGGAAAGCCCGTAAAATTCGCGGGAATAGGCGAGAAGATAGACGCTATCGAGCCGTTCCACCCCGACAGAATGGCAAGCCGTATCCTCGGCATGGGCGACGTGCTTACGCTCATCGACAAGGCGAAATCCGCCATTGACGAAAAAGCCGCCGAGAGAGCCATGCAGAAAATGCAGGAAAACAAGTTCGATCTCAACGATCTTTACGCTCAGTTTGAGCAGATAGAGAAGATGGGAAATATCCACTCGCTGCTTAATATGATCCCCGGCGTTGCGGGAAAGGTCAAGGAGGAGGACATTGACGACAAGAAAATGCCCCGCACCAAGGCGATCATCTCCTCGATGACCCCCAAGGAGCGCGAGAAGCCCTCTATAATAGACGCAAAGCGCAAGCGCAGGATAGCGGCGGGCAGCGGCACAAAGGTCGAGGACGTAAACCAGCTCCTGCGGCAGTTTGAACAGATGCAGAAGATGATGAAGCAATTCGGCTTCGGCGGAAAGGGCAAGAAAAAGCGCCTGCCTAAATTCCCCATGAATATGGGCGGAATGGGTGGCATGGGCGGTATGGGCTTTTAAGAGGAACGGCATATGGGAGCTTTCGGCGGACTGTTGCTGCTTATAGGAGCGTTTTTCGTGTATAAGGTATTCAACGCCGAGAAGCTGTTCGGAGAAAGACGGCGCTCGCTGGGAAAGATCGACTCCGGAATATACGCGGCAATATGCTTTGGCTGGGCGTTTTATATGTTCTGGAATATGTAGAGGAGAAGCATGGATATAGCTGATGTAATAATGGTGGCTATCGGTATGATGATCACGGCAGCGGGAGCGTTCCTCGGATTTACCGCCATAATGAAAAATCTTTTTCTTAAGAATGCCGGCGGAAAGGCGCGGGTGCTATGCGCTATAATCGGAGCGTTCCTGCTTTGTGTGGGATTCTTCTGGCTGGTGCTCAGCTTCGGCGGACAATAAATGTGATTAAATTCGGGGTTGCCCGATTTGATAATTTTTATCGGAAAGGAGATAATAGAAATGGCAGTTAAAATCAGACTGAGAAGAATGGGCGCTAAGAAGGCTCCGTTCTATCGTGTAGTTGTAGCTGATTCCCGTTACCCCAGAGACGGTCGTTTTATCGAGGAGATCGGTTACTATGATCCCACCAAGGACCCCATTGTCGTAAAGATCGACAAGGAGAAGGCTGACGAGTGGATCAAGAAGGGCGCACAGCCTACCGATACCGTTAAGAGACTTCTTAAGGGCTAATCAACAGCAAACAGGTCAAAGCTCCCAAGGAGGGAAATTATGAAAGAACTTCTTATAACTATCGCAACCGCTCTCGTAGAGGATAAGAGCGCGGTGCAGGTTACGGCGGACGAGCCCGACGAGGCGGGCGTGGTCGTTTATCACCTCCACGTTGCCCCCGACGATATGGGCAGAGTTATCGGCAAGCAGGGCAGGATCGCTAAGGCGATACGCACGGTCATGCGCGCGGGCGCTGTTCGGCTCGATGAGAAAATCTCCGTTGAGATCGATTGACGAAAAAAGAAAGACGGCGGCGAATTTTGCCGTCGTTTTTGCATATGGAACAGCTTAATGTCGGCGCAGCAAAAGCAACGTCCGCACAGAGCAACATTAGGCCCACACAGGAAAATTTTTTGCGAGAGCCTGTGAAAACGGGGCGTAGCGGAGTTTTCGCGGGCGGGTCGCAAAGATTTTTTTAGATAAGGAGTATTTATGGTACGAGAAAACGAAGATAAAAAGGTCGTGCAGATGATCCGCGAGGGGCTGGAAAAAACAGGCGGCTACTGCCCCTGCAAGCTCCAGAGAACTCCCGAGAATATCTGTATGTGCGAGGAGTTCAAGGGTCAGATCGCCGACCCCACTTTTGAGGGGTATTGTCATTGTCGGCTTTATTATAAGAGTAAGGATTGAGATAAGGTGTGCAAAACCGCCCGCGGTGCTCCGCGGGCGGTTCGTTTTGTTTATAAAGCGTTGATCTAAGCTAATTATGCAATTAAGTTTTGTCGACGAGGAGCTATAATGCGGTTAGGCTATGTTGACGAGGAGCTGGTTATGCGGTTAAGTTATGTTGACGATAAGTAAATTATTTAAAAGAATTTCAAAATTCCCGCAAGCTATCCTCGGTCGCTTCG
>CAZKJC010000291.1:0-3105 GCA_964552995.1 uncultured Ruminococcus sp. | reverse complement strand
CCGGCGCATTTCCTTGTACTCCTCCAAAGTGGGAGCTTTATCTATGTATTCCAGCATTTTACTTCTCCTGCCTCTTGTAAAATCAGCCGCCCGTCTGGGGGCGGCTGAAAAAATCAATTATCGTCGTTGGTTTCCGACCCTTCCGGGGTCTGCTCCGTGGGCTCTGATACGTTTTCGCCTTCAAGCGGCTCGTCGGACTTCTGCTCCTGCGCGATCTCGTTGCCGTCGAGGTCTATCTCGTTCGCCATAAGCCTGTAAAAATCGGGACCCTCGATCTTCTCATGCCTTATCAGATACTGCGCACAGCGCTCCAACAGGTCGCCGTGAACGGTGAGGATATCCTTAGCCTTTTCGTAGCCCGTTTCGATAAGCTCGCGGACCTCCGCGTCGATCTCGCTCGCCACGTTTTCGGAGTAATTACGCCCCTGTGAGTAATCCCTGCCGAGGAACACCTCCTGGTTCTCGCTGCCGTAGAGGATAGGTCCAAGCTTCTCCGAGAAGCCGTAGCGGGTCACCATATCTCTCGCGACAGAGGTAGCGCGCTCAATATCGTTGGAAGCTCCCGTAGTGATATCGTCGAGAATGATCTTCTCCGCCGCGCGTCCGCCGAGCAGCACCACGATAGACTCCTCCATGCGATTCTTTGTCACATGGCTGTGATCCTTTTCGGGAAGATGCATCGTGAAGCCCGCCGCCATACCTCTCGGTATGATGGACACCATGTGGACCTTATCCTGTGTGGGGCAGAACATCGTAGCGACAGCATGACCCGCCTCGTGATAAGCCGTTATGCGCTTGTCCTCGGGGCTGATGATACGGCTCTTTTTCTCGGGTCCCGCCACTACCTTTATGGTAGCCTCCTCGATATCCTGTTTGATGACCGCCTTGCGGTTATTTCTCGCCGCCAGCAGCGCCGCCTCGTTTACAAGGTTCTCCAGATCCGCGCCGGTAAAGCCCGCGGTGGAAGCCGCGATGGTCTTAAGATCAACATCGGGACCGATGTTCTTGTTGCGGGTGTGGACCTTTAGTATTTCCTCTCTGCCCTTGATATCGGGATAATTCACCACGATCTGCCTGTCAAAGCGTCCGGGACGAAGCAGAGCGGGATCGAGTATATCACGGCGGTTGGTCGCCGCCATAACTATGATATTTTCGTTTTCGGTAAAGCCGTCCATCTCCACAAGGAGCTGGTTCAGGGTCTGCTCGCGCTCGTCGTGACCGCCGCCGAGACCCGCGCCGCGCTGTCTGCCCACCGCGTCGATCTCATCAATAAAGATGATCGAGGGGGTGTGCTTCTTCGCCTGGTCGAACAGGTCGCGCACTCTCGACGCGCCCACGCCGACGAACATCTCAACAAAGTCCGAGCCGCTTATTGAGAAGAACGGTGCTCCCGCTTCTCCCGCCACAGCCTTCGCAAGCAGAGTCTTACCCGTTCCCGGAGGTCCCACAAGCAGCACGCCCTTGGGAACTCTCGCGCCGATCTCGCGGTATTTCGCGGGATTTTTAAGATAATCCACTATCTCAACAAGCTCCTGCTTTTCCTCGTCCGCGCCCGCCACGTCGTCAAATGTGACCTTTTTGCCCGACTGCTGGCGCACGTTCGCCTTGGAGAAGGTGTTCATCTTCCCGCCGCCCGTTGCCTGGCGCATTACGATAACGGTGAATACCACCATCACTCCCACCAGGAGCAGATATGGCAGAATGCTCGTAAGGAACGTGTTGTCCGATATCGGGACGTAATCCTCCACCAACGGCGTTTCGTTGACCGCGTTGTAGCGCTGACGGTAGTAGGCTATATGCCCGTTTTCGTCATAGCCCGTGTTTATATCGTTTATGAATATGCTGACGTTCGGCACGGAGTAGGTCTGCACCTCGTCGCTGCCCTTGATGACATATGTCAGCCGACCGCTGCCGAGATCAAGCTTGAACTCCGAGATATTCAGATTATCGAACTCCGATATGATATCGGAATAGGTGGGCGCGTTCTGTCCCGCGGTATTCCCCGCGAGATTAAGGACCCATACCAGCCCGAATATCAGCAAAAGTATGATGACCAGATAGATAATTATACCCTTAAACTTATTTGACTGCATTACAACCGCCTTTCCGGAAGGAATTTTTCCTTAATGTATTCTAAAGCCGCGGCGCGACCTGTTTTATAATGTCGACCTCGGCAAATTATTCAAAAAGAATTTCCAGATTCACACGCAGCATTTGCGTTAGGCAAACGCGCAATCTGTATATTATATATAAAGTGTTGACGAGGAGCAAATGATTTAAATGAGAATTTCAAAATTTCCGCCAGCCATACTCCGCTCACTCACTACGTTCGTTCGCTGCGCATGTCTGGCGGAAACCGTGCAGCATTTGCCATTAAGGTGAGTTTTGCGCAAAAGCCACAAAATGCTAAAAATTATCACGCGAGTGTTGCGCAAAACTTCATGCGCACCTTTTTGAAATTCCTGCCTCAACATTATGCTGCAATAACTTTTATATGCGCAGAATATGTATCTATTGCCTTAAAACTCCGATATAAGGCAGATTGCGGTATTTCTCCCCGCAGTCCAGCCCATAGCCCACCACAAACAGATCGTCTATGGCGAAGCACTCGTGATCCGCGGAAAATCCGCTCACGACGCGCCTTGACGGCTTGTCCAGCAGCGTTACTATCTTAAGCGACGCGGGTTCCCGCTTTAAAAGCTCGTTTTTCAGCGCGAAAAGCGTCCGCGCGGTGTCCATAATATCCTCGACTATGACCACATGCCGCCCGCGCATATCCATGTTCGCGCCGACGGAAAGCTGAACGTTCCCGCTCGACACCGTGCCGCTGCCGTAGCTTGACGCGCGCAGAAAGCCGATCTCCAGCGGGCACTGCATTTCTCTTATAAGATCGGCGAAAAACACCACCGAACCCTTAAGCACGCAGACAAACAGCGGATTTTTATCCGCATATTCCCGCGTGAGCAGAGCGCCCAGCTCGGACACCTTTTCCTTTATCTGCTCTTCCGTGAGGAGCACTCTTTCTATTTCCTCGGGACAATACATCAGATCAACCCCTTTTTTAGGCAGGATAGTTTATTTGACGATCAGTCCGTTATATCCTGC
>CAZKJC010000290.1:0-3180 GCA_964552995.1 uncultured Ruminococcus sp. | reverse complement strand
TACGCCGCGATAGGTGTGGGATTTTTGCAAAGATGTCTATACGGAGATTATAAATCAGTATTAGTAGGTGACGCTGACCCGCGATATACCGACGTTAAGTACCCCCGAAACGGTATTCGCGATCTTTTCCTTGACCACGGGATCGGCAGCCCCCGCGCACACCACAGCAACGCCGCGGATCTTCGGACAAATCCTGGCGGTTTCAAGCGGCTCTTTGCCGCTGCCCGCAAGGACGATCTCCGTGCTGCTTGAGCTGCTTTTCGAGGAGGAGTCCGCGCTGTCGGAGGAATTGGATTCGGACTGCGTTTCCTCCGCGAATACCCGCGTGGAGGTGCTCTCGAGAGTTACCATCACCGTTACTCCTCCGACGCCGTCGATCTGCGATATCAGCTTTTCCAGGCGCTGCTCCAGCTCGCGCTCGATATCTCCCGTGCTTTCCGCGGCAGTCGCGGGGGACTGCTCCTCTTTTCCGCCGAAGGACAAGGTGCTGAGAAACAGCAGCAGTATCACCGCCATTCCCGCAATGATGATAATTTTCTTAGCCTTGTCGCTGCTCAGAAAATCCGTTATTTTTTTCAGTCTGACATCACCTCTTTTGGAAGCAGAACGCAAAAGGCAAGAGCCGCATTTTATTCCCTTACCTCTACCACCGCTTTGATATCCTCGTCAAGCTGTCCGGCGAGCAGCTCCGCCGCCGCTGTTGCCGCGCCGCGCTGATCCTCGCCTAAAACAAGCTTTACCTGTGATATATCTATGCTGTACAAACCCGAAATATTAACGATAACGTGAATTTCTTCGGGATAAATACCGTTTTCGTTCATCAGCTTATACAGCTTGTCCGACATATCCTTGCATATTTTCTTTTGCAGGGATTTGTTGACCTCCCCCGAAAACCCTATGTAGTCCGCGTTTGCTCCGATCTCGTAGGCGTCCGCGTTCAGATCGAGCTCGGTTCCCGTCAGTGCCGAAGCGCAGGTGAGCAAAAAAACGCACACTATCAGCAGCGATATCTGCTTCTCCGCTTTGTTCTCCGGCACAAGCATTCGGAACAGCGCCGCCGCTATCGCCGCTATGCATACCGTTGTCAGAAACTGCACTTTTTACCTCCTTTTCAGCCCATAAGGGTTGATTCGGGCTGTGATGCTTTTAAGTTATGCTGACGAGAATTAAATGATTTAAATGGGAATTTCAAAATTTCGTCTAATCACACTCCGCTCCGTTTCGCTGCGCTCAACTGCGCTGCGCGTGCTTAGCCGAAACCGCGCAGCATTTGCCGTTCGGCAAATGCGCGACTTTTTGAAATTCCGATGCGTGGGCGTTACGTTGTTCTTGGCGGGCGTTGCTTTGCTGCGCGGTTTATAGGGGGCTCTTTGCGGCTTTTCCCTTAATTATCCGTTTCCCGCGACCAGAAGAATTATGACCGCAAAGGTATTCAGCAGCAGAAAGCACACCTGCACCGCGAGTATTATCGCCATTACCGATTCGCAGCTTTTGAACAGCTCCGAAAGCTCCTTAAGCCCGAATATCTCGCCCGCGCAACGCGCGCACATCATTGACAGCTTATAGCAGCCCACCGTTATCAGCGTTGGCAGTATAATCGCCGCGGCGGCTATTATCCCATATGTACCTATGCTCCCCTTGAGCGTTTCAAGGCTTCCCTGGACCGTATTCACCGCGTCGGAGATAGTCCCGCCCACAATGGGAACTCCCGAGGACACCATAAATTTCGCTGTCCTTATAAGGGTATTGTCCGATGAAGCCGCGACCACGGTCTGCGTGGAGAGTATGCTCATAAACACCGTCATTATCAGCGTCAGCCCCCACACCACAAACTTCTTTATGATCTCACCCAGCTTTGCCAGGTTGAGCTGCGGGTGGATAGCTCCCGTCACCGAAAGCCCCATTATCGCCCCGCACATAGGCGCGAGAAAATTCACCGCAAGCTGCGAGAACAGCTGCGTAGCAGCCAGCGAAGCGGTGTTCACCGCCGTTGCGGAGAGAGCGTGTCCCAGAACCGCCGTGACCGCGGCGAATATGGGTATAAATACCAATATAAAATTAGCCGCGCCGCTTAGCATTGTGAGAGTTTCGTTGAGCACCTCCCAGACCGCCGAGACGGCTATTCCCGCCCCCGCCAGTACTCCCACCGCCGAAAAGACCCCTTTAAGGCTGCTGCTCCCCGTGTCCGCTATCGAATTTGCCATAGCGCACAGCAGAACCACTCCGCACAGCGATATAAGCAGCCTGAGCGGCTTTACCGCCCGTTCCTTTACCATATCCCATATAAACGAGAGCACTCCCGTAAAGCTCCAGGACAGCGCTCCGCCGTTTTCGGGAGTTATCCCGCCCTCCTCCAGCAGCTCCGCCGCCGTTTCGGGAACTGCCGCTTCAAGCTGCTCCCGCCCGTAGTCGAAGCCGTCCTGCGCCGAGTCCGCAAAGGCGCTCCCGCCAATAACTATCCACAGCAGCAGCGCCGCCGTAATTGAAATGATCCGTCGCATTTTTATCTCCTGTTTTTTGTTGACGAGAATTAAATTATTTAAATGGGAATTTCAAAATTTCCGCAAGCACGCTCCGCTCACTACGTTCGCTCCGCGCGATTGCGGGAACCGCGCAGCATTTTGCCGTTAAGGCAAAATGCGCGACTTTTTGAAATTCTGATGCGTGGGCGTTTTGTTGCTCTGTTTTAACTCCCCAACAGCCTTGTTACCAATTCAGCCAGACTTGTAAACACAGGCAGCGATACCACCAGAACAGCGGCTCGTCCCGCGAGCTCCAGCTTTGCGGCGATGGCTCCCTCTCCCGCGTCGCGGCAGCAGTCGGCGGAAAGCTGCGTTATATAGCATACCGCCAGCGCTTTCAGCAGCACCCGCGCGAACTCGTTGTCTATCCCCGCCGCCTGTGTGAGCGTATTTATCGCTTCTATCGAGGGCGCCAGCATAGATATGACCGCCCCCAGTATGATTACTCCGCAGGCTATCCCTATCCCCAGAGCCGCTTCGGGCTTGTACTGCCTTACAAC
This sequence comes from uncultured Ruminococcus sp., assembly GCA_964552995.1. GTDB lineage: Bacteria > Bacillota > Clostridia > Oscillospirales > Ruminococcaceae > CAG-115. The sequence continues at coordinate 158 of CAZKJC010000290.1, read as the reverse complement.
AACGCAAAGCACCGCGGATATTATAGCCGTTCCCGCAAGCGATACAATATTCATCTTATCTCCTTATTTGAAAAAATTTTTCGCACCGGCGAACTTCGTTCGCCTACCGCGCTCCCAAAGCTCCGCGTTCGCTCCGCTTTGGGAGCTTGTTGCGAAAA
>CAZKJC010000289.1:2975-3190 GCA_964552995.1 uncultured Ruminococcus sp. | reverse complement strand
CCGATGAACCTCATGAAGAACAAGAAGGCTGCGTACATCATCACCGGTCAGTGGGCTAAGAAAGCATTCCAGGAGGCTAAGCTTTACGGCGAGGCTGTTGACGTCGCTTCTTCCGCCGACAAGACCTTCTCGTATATCCCCGACTGCTCCGACCTCGCTATCCCCGAGGACGCGGACTATGTTTACATCTGCGAGAACAACACCATTTACGGTAC
>CAZKJC010000289.1:0-2965 GCA_964552995.1 uncultured Ruminococcus sp. | reverse complement strand
CACCAAGGGCAAAACTCTCGTTGCCGACGTTTCCTCCTGCTTTTTGAGCGAGCCCGTTGACGTTACAAAGTATGGCGTTATCTACGGCGGTGTTCAGAAGAACGTCGGTCCTGCGGGCGTTGTTATCGCGATAATCCGCGAGGATCTCATCACCGACGACGTTCTCCCCGGCACTCCCACAATGCTCAAGTGGAAGACCCAGGCGGACAACGATTCGCTTTACAACACTCCTCCCTGCTACGGTATCTATATCTGCGGAAAGGTGTTCAAGTGGATAAAGAAGATGGGCGGTCTGGAGGCTATGAAGGCTCACAACGAGAAGAAAGCCAAGATACTGTATGATTTCCTGGATTCCAGCAAGCTGTTCAAGGGCACGGTCGCTCCCGAGGATCGTTCGCTGATGAACGTTCCTTTCGTAACAGGCAACGAGGAGCTTGACGCGAAGTTTGTCAAGGAGGCAAAGGCTGCGGGCTTTGAGAACCTTAAGGGTCACAGGACTGTCGGCGGCATGAGAGCGTCTATCTACAACGCTATGCCTATCGAGGGCGTTGAAAAGCTGGTCGCTTTCATGAAGAAGTTCGAGGAAGAGAACGGCTGATTTTCGGGAGGTAATTATGGCTAAGGTGGAAGATAGATTTGTAAAGGTCTATTCACAGGGCAACGGGCTTACTTCCAGTATGATAGAAGTTGTTGTGGATAAGGTCACGGGAGTGAATTACATTTCCTGGCAGAACGGCTACGCGGGCGGACTTACGCCGCTGCTCGATCCCGAAGGAAAGCCCGTTGTTACCATAGTTGACAAGAAAAACTGACAGCGCACTTGCAAGGGAGGTTATTTATGACTGACAAGCAAATGGAGTTTATCGTTAATCTGATCGCCGATAAGATTTTGTCCTGTAAGGATATGGAAGAGGTCAAAAGGGCGGTCGATGAAATGCTGAAAATGGTAAACAAGAAAAGTAAGGACAAATCCAAGTGATAAGGAGAACGTAATGTATAATATACAAACACTCAATAAGATCGCCGCTTGCGGCACGGATTTGCTGGACAAGAGCAAATACGCATTCGGCGATGATGTGAAGAACCCCGACGCTATTCTGGTAAGGTCGGCGGCAATGCATGATATGGAGCTCGGCTCTAATCTTCTCGCGATAGCGAGAGCGGGCGCGGGCGTAAACAATATCCCGATAGATAAGTGCAGCGAAAAGGGCGTTGTAGTATTCAACACCCCCGGCGCTAACGCCAACGCCGTTAAGGAGCTTGTCATCTGCGGACTGCTGATGGCTTCGCGCAAGATCCCCGCGTCCATGGACTGGATAAAGACCCTCAAGGGCAAGGGCGACGAGGTAGGCAAGCTGGTCGAAAAGGGCAAGAGCCAGTTCGTAGGTCCCGAGATCATGGGCAAGAAGCTCGGCGTTATCGGTCTGGGAGCTATCGGCGTACTGGTAGCGAACGCGGCGGCGGCTCTCGGTATGGAGGTATACGGCGCCGATCCGTTCCTTAACGTTGAGCACGCGCTGAAGCTCTCCGGCAAGGTTCACTATGTGAAGAGCAACAAGGAGATATTCGAGCAGTGCGATTATATTACCCTGCATGTTCCCGCTACCGCGGATACCAAGGGCATGATCAACGCGGAGGCTATCGCTTCAATGAAGAAGAATGTTCGCCTGCTGAACTTCAGCCGCGACGCGCTGGTCGAGGAAAAGGCGATAATCGACGCGCTGGCTAACGGCGGAATGGCTTGCTATGTTACGGACTTCGCGACGGACGGGCTTATCGGTCTGGACGGAGTTGTGGCTATGCCGCACCTCGGAGCGTCCACTCCCGAGAGCTAGGACAACTGCGCTGTAATGGCGGTCAAGGAGATAATCGACTATATCGAAAACGGAAATATCAAGAACTCCGTAAACCTCCCCAACGTTGAGATGAGCATTTCGGGCAGCGCCAAGATATGCGTTATCCACAAGAATGTGGAGGGCGTTATCAACAGCCTTACCGCTCCCGTTTCCGCGGCGGGTCTGAATATCGAGAATATGCTCAGCAAGTCCAAGAAGGACTACGCGTACACCTGCCTTGACGTTTCGGGCAACACCACCGGCATTGAATCCAAGCTGATGGAAGCGGCTAACGTTATTTCGGTAAGAGTTATCAAGTAACTCACGATCACGCCTGTAAGGAGAGATACATGAGCAGACTTAATTTTGCGATAGGCAAGCTGATATTGCTGCTGTTTGAGGCGGCGGTCGGGATCGTTCTTCTGGTGAACCCCATCGGCTTCGCGACGGTGTTCATTACGGTCGTGGGAGTGCTTCTCGCGGCGGTGGGACTGATGTTCATACTGCAATACTTCCGCTCCGAGCCGTTGGAGGCTCAGAAGAGCCAGGGGCTGCTGAAAGGCGGCTGTGCGCTTCTGGTCGGACTGTTCTGCGCGCTTAACACACAGTGGTTTATAGCGGCGTTCCCGCTGCTGACGGTGATACACGGTATAGTTATCCTGTTTACGGGAATTATCCGCGTGCAGTGGACGGTGGATATGTTGCGGCTCAAGCTGAAAAGGTGGTATATCGCGGCGGGCGGAGCAGCTGTTTCGATAATTCTCGCGGTGATCATCTTCATTGATCCTTTCGGAGCGACCGAGGCTATATGGACGTTTATCGGAATTTCTTTCCTGGTCGACGCTGTTGCGGACTTAGCTATCCTCATCTTTTCGGGCAGACGTGAAAAGGAGACCGCTAAGCGGGAGATAGTGATTTCCGAGGAAAACGAAGCAGCTCACGAGGAAACGGAATAACATCAAAGCATATAAATAAACCGCCGCACTTTATGGGTGCGGCGGTCGGTTTATAAAAAAACATAGAGCCCACGCATTAAGGAGCATTCAAAGCTCGTCCACAAATTGACCACGCAGGAGAATTTCAAAAAGTGCGCATTTTGCCTTAACGGCAAAATGCTGCACGGTTCCCGC
>CAZKJC010000288.1:0-3193 GCA_964552995.1 uncultured Ruminococcus sp. | reverse complement strand
TAAATTGGAGCGCTTTGCCGCTCCGCTTAATGCGGCTATCGTAAGATAACGGTTGTCAAGCTGGTCGGCGCTGGCTGTTGGAACGTCCGTCAGCATTACGGGCTCGCCCGCGGTGATCACCGTTGCAGAGGTAGACGCTTCTGGAAAGGCGGTCAAAGCGGGAAGCTCTGACGCAGTTTACGGCGGAGCGGCTTCGTTGAGCGACAATAAGTAAAAGGGCTTGATTTTTTCCTCCGGCAGTGATATAATGTAGGAAAATATTACATTTGGAGGAAAAAACCATGACAAAGTACAAATGTCCGGACTGCGGGAAAATCAGCACATCAATGTATTGTGATACCTGCGAGAAATCCATTCCAAGCTCTTGTGCGATAGATAGCACAATGGGTTCCGAGGAGGCGGTAGCAAATGAGCTGAAGGAGCTCAAAGAGTACACCAAAAGGAACAACTATCTGCTTAGCGAAGTTGAACGTCACACAAAGATGACGGCTGTTATTATGGTGATATCCGCTATCTGTGCCGCGGCAAGTGCTGTATTCATGCTTATTGGATTTATATTGTAATTGATTTTTTTGTTTCAACAAAACAGAGCGCTCGGAAACGGGCGCTTTTGTTATGATTTATTTGTGGAGGAAATTATTATGAAATTCAAAGTAAAATCCGAAAAGCCTGTTATAATTGAAGTTGAAGTTGACGGGAAAACAAGCGAAATAAAATTCTATCCTACCGACTTGAAGGTTCGGCAGGATTTTTTTGAAATATACGAGGAAATGAAAACATACAAACCACACCAGATCGTCCCCGTTATAGACCAAAACGGAGTCTCAAACGCGGATATCGAAGCGACGAGGGAGCTTAAACGCTTCACGGATTTTGTTGCGGAACGCGTGGACAGAGTTTTCGGCTATGGAACGTCGGCATTACTGATGAACGGCGGTTGTTATATTCACGTCCTGGTGCGCTTTATCTGTGAGACCGCGCAGTATTTCAAGGCGGTTTCAAACAGCCTTATTCAAGAGTACACAGCTCCCGATGAAAGCGGTGTGATGGAATGAATATCATTCTTGACGGACTTCCCGAAACCGTAAAAATAGACAGTTCGGCGGTGAAAATAAACACGGATTTCCGAGTTTGTTTAAAGATACTCCGCTCGTTCGAGGACGAACGTCTTACGGACAGCGAAAAATTAACGGTGCTTGTTACGCTGCTTTACCCGGATATCCCCGAAAATACAGCCCTTGCGATCTCGCAGGGGCTGAAATTTTTGAACATGGGAAAAGAGCCGGAGGCACACACAAAGCTCCCTCAGATATTCAGCTTTGAAAAGGACGCACAATATATTTACACAGCTTTTCAAAGCAGTTTTAATATTGATCTGAGCCGGATTGAATATCTGCACTGGTGGGCGTTCCGGAGCCTGTTCGCCGATCTGGGCGAGAGCTTTTTCAATACGCTTATCGGATTGAGATCGCGGCGGCACAAGGGCAAGCTCACCAAAGAGGAAAAAGAATTTGTGCGCGAGCACTCGGAGCTTATAGAGCTTGAGGAGCGGCATAGCAAGGCGGCTGAGGACTTTATTTCCAAGATCGGAAGGAGGGGCAAATAATGGCACAGGCAGACGGATATATCCGAATATCCACATTAAACGATACCACACAGGCGCAGCGCTCCACCGAGCAGCTGGGTGATACTCTGCGCGACGCGTTAGACCCCGATTCGGCGGAGGCAATAACCGAATCGATAGAAGCGCTTGCCGCCGCGCTGCGCGGTATAGATACAGACGGAATTGACAGCGTCCGCGACGGTCTGGACAGCGTGGGAGATTCGGCGATAACCGCGGGCGATCTGATCAAGGCAAATTTGATCTCCGATGTTGTAATGAGCGGATTGAAACGGGTCGGCGCAGCTATAAAGGATACCGCCGTATCCGCTGTAGGCACTGCCATGAGCAACGAAACCGCGTTCGCGAAGGCTTCCACGCTGTTGACAGGAGATATTGAACAATTCCGCGGAGACTTGGAGGAGATATCTGATTTTACAGGCAAAACGATTGCCGACCTGTCGGAGTCAATGTACTCCGCACTTTCGGCAGGGGTTGAGCAGGAAAAAGTTCTTGATTTTGTGAAGAAATCTGTAAAACTGGCAAAGGGCGGTTTTACAGAGACCGCTACTGCGATTGACGTTGTAACGACCGCCATCAACGCTTATCATATGGAGATGGATGAAGCTGAACATATTCAAGACGTTCTCATTACCACGCAGAATAAAGGTAAAACCACCGTGGGCGAGCTGGCGAGCAGCATGGGTAAAATTATACCTACTGCGCAAAGCGTAAATGTGGAGTTTGACCAGCTCGGTGCAATGTATGCTACTGTTACCGCAAACGGCGTGGCGACAGCCGAGGCTACAACCTACCTCAATGGCATGATAAACGAGCTAGGTTCCAGCGGCTCAACCGCTGAAAAAGCTATGATGGCGGCAACAGAGGGAACGACGCTCGCCGGAAAAAAATTCTCCGAAATATCCGCTATGGGTTACGATGTGACCGACGTTCTCAAGCTGATGAGCGACGAGGCAGCAAAATCGGGACAGTCGCTGGCGGATATGTTTTCATCGTCGGAGGCTTCCAAAGCCGCGAATATCCTGCTGTCTAATATGCAGGGATTTAAGGATAATATTGAGGCTATGGCAAATTCCACGGGAGCGGCAGAACACGCCGCCGATATTATGATGGACACTACCGCCGAAAAGGTTCAGATTGCGAAAAATCAGATCGATAATCTTACGACCTCAATCGCGCAGTCGCTGCTTCCGGTTATAGGCGAAGCCGCCGAAGAGGTGAGCGAGGCGCTGGACGACAGCGACATAAAGGAGACCGCAAAGGATATAGGCGAATTTGTTTCCGGCACGCTTTCGCTGCTGCTTAAAAATATAAAACTGATTGGATCGGCGGTGGCGGGTGTTACAACGGGAGTTGACCAATGATGTGAAAGCGCATTATGCCGCCATAGCCGAGCAAAATCTTGAGACCTATAAATCTAATCTGGCGGACATGGATTATTATCTCAAGATGGGATATATCACCAATGATGAGTATTATTCCAAGCTGGAAAGTATGCGCGACAAGTATCTTGAAAGGGACACCGACGAATGGCGCTCGGTGAACGTTGAGCTGAAAAAATATTATGACAGC
>CAZKJC010000287.1:0-3205 GCA_964552995.1 uncultured Ruminococcus sp. | reverse complement strand
AACCCCTGACCTCTTACATGCGAAGCAAGCGCTCTCCCAACTGAGCTATACCCCCATTGCCATAATATTATATCACATTTGAAACTGCTTGTCAATAATTTTTTTGAAAAAAATAAAGATTTCTGAAAAATTTTGCTAGAAATATTGCAAAATAATGTAAAGTATGGTATAATAAACGCATAGCAAATTTCGCAAGCCGCCGTGAAAGCGAAACAAAGCGGAGCTTTCACGGCGGGCTGGCGCGGGCTTGTCCCGCGCGGTGCGAGAATTTGCTTTAATATAAAGAATGCTTGGCATAATATTGTCATACTATATTATATAGGGAGGTGTGATCGTGGATATCAGAGTAGGCGATGTGTTGGTGATGAAGAAGCAGCACCCCGGCTGCGGCAGCAATCAGATGCGGGTGCTTCGGTGCGGAGCGGATTTCAAGCTTAGCTGTGTAGGTTGCGGTCACAGCTTTATGATACCGCGGTCGAAGTGCGAGAAGAAGATAAAGTCCGTTATCCGCGAGAACATCAATTCCGAGGGCTAGCGTCGGGATATTTTACGGAGGATCAACGCTTGACTTTGGAGGACAAAAATGTTAGATAAGCTTAAAAGCGCGGAGGCAAGGTACGACGAGGTAAATATGAAGCTTTCCGACCCCGCGGTCATTTCCGATAACGGGTTGTACCGCGAGCTTATGAGGGAGCAGAAGAACCTCACTCCGCTGATAGAGAAATACAGGGAATACAAAAAATGCGAAAAGGGCTTTGAGGACGCAGAGGCGGCTCTTGAGGACAGCGACCCCGAGCTGCGCGAGATGGCTCGCGAGGAATACGCGCTGAGCAAGCGGCTCAAGGAGGAGCTTACCGAGGAACTGAAAATACTGCTGCTGCCACGCGACCCCGACGATGACAGGAACGTTATCGTTGAGATACGCGGAGGCGCGGGCGGCGAGGAGGCGGCGCTGTTTGCCAACTCCATGTTCAGAATGTACTCTATGTATGCCGCGGGCAGGGGCTGGAAGATCGAGGTAATAAACTCCAATCCCACGGAGCTTGGCGGATATAAGGAGATATGCTTCAGCGTGGAGGGCGAGGGCGCTTACGCGCGGCTGAAATACGAGAGCGGAGTTCACCGCGTTCAGCGCGTGCCCGAGACCGAGTCACAGGGCAGGATACAGACCTCTACGATAACCGTAGCGGTGCTTCCCGAGGTGGAGGAGGTCGACGTTGACATAAACCCCGCCGACCTTACGATACAGACCTACCGCTCCAGCGGCGCGGGCGGTCAGCATATCAATAAAACCGAATCCGCTATACGCATTATCCACAATCCTACGGGAGTGGTGGTGGAGTGCCAGGAGGAGCGTTCCCAGTTCAAAAACAAGGAAAAGGCGATGAAAATGCTTTACAGCAAGCTGTATGAAGCCAAGCTCACCGCCCGCGACAGCGCCATAGCGGAGGAACGCCGCGTCCAGGTGGGCACGGGCGACCGCTCCGAGCGCATAAGGACGTATAATTTCCCGCAGTCGAGAGTTACCGATCACAGGATAGGGCTTACGCTGTATAAGATAGACAGCATTATGAACGGCGACTGCGACGAGCTTTTCGACGCGCTGAGACTGGCGGATCAGACGGCGAGACTGCTTAATCAGCAGGAGAAGTGATGACATGACGACAAGGGTTGAAAAATTCAGCAGGGAAAGCGTCGCGGAAGCCGCGGAGCTCCTTGCAAACAGGCGGGTCGTCGCTATTCCTACGGAGACCGTTTACGGACTTGCGGCGAACGCCCTGGACAAGGATATGTGGGGAGTGCGGGAGATATTCCGCGTGAAAGGCAGACCGCAGGATAATCCGCTTATCGTTCATATAAGCAGTATGAAAATGCTCGGCCCGCTCGTAAGGGAGATACCCGATATCGCGGTGCGGCTGGCGGAGCGCTTCTGGGGAGGCCCACTGACAATGATCTTCCCGAGATCCGACCTTGTTTCGGAGGTTATAAGCGGCGGACTTGACACCGTTGCGGTTAGAATGCCCGCAAGCGAAGCCGCCCTCGCTATAATAAGAAAATGCGGATTTCCGCTCGCCGCTCCCTCGGCTAACCTCTCGGGGAAGCCCAGCCCTACGACTGCGGCGCACGTTTATGAGGATATGAACGGAAAAATACCGCTGATAATCGACGGCGGGGAATGCACTGTCGGAGTGGAGAGCACGGTAATATGCTTCAAAGACGGCGGAATACGCGTTCTGCGCCCGGGCGGGATAACGGCGGAGGAGCTTTCGGAGTTCGGAGAGGTCGAGGTCGACAAGGCTGTGACGGCTCAGCCCGACAAGGGCGAAAAAGTGCTGTCCCCGGGCATGAAGTACAAGCATTATTCCCCAAAGGCGGACGTGTATATAGTGAACGCGCGCGGGGAGGAGTTCAGAAATTACTGCCTTAAGCGCTCAAGGTTCGAGTCGAATTTGCTTGCGCTGGGAGCGGGCGTGCGCGAGGAGGGGATATTTCTCGACTGCGGAAGCAGCTCCGAGCTTCAGGCGCAGCGGCTGTTCTCGCTGTTAAGAAGAGCGGACGAGCTGGGCGCGAAAACGGTGCTGGTAGAGATGCCGCAACGGGACGGCGTGGGGCTGGCCGTCTATAACAGATTGCTGAGAGCCGCGGCATTCCGCATAATCGAGGTATAATTATGCTAAGTTTGCCAAATATTAGAGTAGTCGGTCTTACGGGAATGTCGGGGGCGGGGAAGTCCACTGTCAGCGGCGTTTTCGGGGAGCGCGGCTATGATATCGTCGACTGCGACGGGATATGCCGTGAGGTAGCGGGGCGCGTGGATTTTCTGCAAGAGGTCTCCGAAAAAATATCCCCGCGGCTGATAACACCCGAGGGAAAGCTTGACAGGCGGCTTACCGCACAGCTTATTTTCGGCGACGGGCGGATGAGGGAGCGTTATAATCGTTTGATCTACCCATATGTGACCTATGAGATAATTGAACAGATCAAGCGGTCTCGGCGGGTGCTGCTGGACGCTCCCACGTTGTTTGAGGCGCGGCTGGAGGGGATATGCACTCATATCGCGGCAGTAGTAGCGGACAGCGAAATATGCGTTAAAAGAATAGCCCTGCGGGACAATATTTCGGAGGAAGCCGCCCGCGCAAGGCTCTCCGCGCAGCACAGCGCCGATTTTTTCCGGGATAATTCCGATTGCTGCATAGAGAACAAC
>CAZKJC010000286.1:0-3217 GCA_964552995.1 uncultured Ruminococcus sp. | reverse complement strand
TATAAAGGCAAGCGGCATAGGCTGCGTTATCGCTTCTACCTTTGCGCGGATATTCTACCGCAACGCCATCAACATCGGGCTGCCCATACTGGAGTGCGACGAGGCTGCAAAGGATATCGACGCGGGCAACGAGGTGGAGATCGACTTCGACACCGGCGTAATAACCAACAAAACCAAAGGAAAGACCTATCAGGCGCAGCCTTTCCCCGATTTTATCAAGGAGATAATCAACAAGGGCGGTCTGCTCAATTCCTTAAAGGGATAATTTGGCTTACTGAAACGGAGCGTTTGGATTGATACTTAACATTAAGCCCGCCGTACCCTCGCAGATAGGGGAGATCGCTGCCGCGTATGCTTCTTCCGTGGGACTTTCCGCGGAGGAATGCGCGGAAAAGACGGAATATCTGGAGCAAAGCATAGAGAGCTCGCTGCTTACCGCTGTCATCACCTGCGACAGGGTAGTAAGGGGAGTAGTGGTGTGCGAAGGCTCGCCTATTCCCGAGGGCTGCGAGATAACCGCCGTGAATATCGCGGGGGAGTTCCAACGCAAGGGCTTCGGGCGGAAGCTGCTGTTTTTCGCGCTGCGCGAAATGAGGGCTAAGGGCTTCAGATCGGCGTTTCTCTGGATAAAAGAGGGCAGTGCGCCAGCTGAACGCTTCGTTAAAAAAATAGGCTTTATCCCCGACGGAAAGCGCCGCGCAAGCGGAGAGCACAATGGGTCATGCGAGCTGCGTTACAGGATAGACATTTGAGGTATAATTATGAGCAACAAACCCGCTGACAACAAAAAGCTCAGCGTTTTTATAAGCCTTATTCTCAGGCATAAGCCCGAAACAATAGGAATAACTCTCGACGAGCACGGCTGGGCGAATGTGGACGAGCTGATAAAAGGCATTAACTCCGCAAAATATCACATTGATATGCCGCTGCTGGAGGAGATAGTCAGAACCGACAACAAGCAGCGGTACAGCTTCAACGAGGACAAAACGCTTATCCGCGCCAATCAGGGGCATTCCGTCAATGTAGACGTGGAGCTTAAGGAGTGCGAGCCGCCCGAGCAGCTTTTTCACGGCACGGGCGAAAAAGCTGTTTCCGCTATCCGCAGTGAGGGATTGAAGCCGATGAATCGACTGTACGTCCATCTCTCCAAGGATAAGGAGACCGCCGAAAAGGTGGGCGCGCGCCACGGAAAGCCACATATTTTCTTTGTGCATTCGGGGAAAATGTATCGGCAGGGCTATAAGTTTTATCTTTCGGAAAACGGAGTATGGCTTACAAAAAGCGTTCCGCCCGAGTTTTTGGGGGAGCGCTGAATAATGGCAACACCGCACAATTACCGCCCTACGGGCTTTGTCGGCGCTTGCTTGCATATTTTACGTCATCTTGCACAAGTTCTCCTTGGCGGGCGTCAGCCCGCCGGCGTCGAACTTGTACAATCTGACGTAAAATCTGACTGCGCAATCACTCGACAATAATTGTGTGGTATTGCCTAAAGAAAGGAAATATATGGAAAAGAACATTGCTGTTATAAAGGGCGACGGAATAGGTCCCGAGATCGTCACAGAGGCTATGAAAGTGTTGGACAAGGTCGCGGAAAAATTCGGTCATAAATTCAATTACGAGCAGCTTCTTATGGGCGGCTGCTCCATAGACGCAAACGGCGTACCGCTCACCGAGGAAACGGTAGAACGCTGCAAGGCGGCGGACGCGGTTCTTATGGGCAGCATTGGCGGGAATACCACGACTTCGCCCTGGTACAAGCTGCCCGCGGACAAACGCCCCGAGGCGGGTCTGCTGGGGCTGCGCAAGGCGCTGGGGCTGTTTGCGAATCTGCGCCCCTGCCTGCTGTTCAGACAGCTTAGCGAAGCGTGCCCCTTAAAGGCGGAGATAGCCGCAAAGGGCTTTGATATGCTTATAATGAGGGAGCTCACGGGCGGACTTTACTTCGGCGCGAGAAAGACCGAGGAGAAAAACGGTGTTATGACGGCGGTCGATACGCTGGAATACAACGAAAACGAGATACGCAGAATTGCCGTTAAGGCGTTTGACGTGGCTATGCAGCGCCGCAAAAAGGTAACAAGCGTGGATAAGGCGAACGTTCTGGACAGCTCGCGGCTCTGGAGAAAGGTCGTGGAGGAGGTCGCAAAGGATTACCCCGAGGTCACGCTGGAGCATATGCTGGTTGACAACGCGGCTATGCAGCTTGTAAAAGACCCCGCGCAGTTTGACGTTATGGTGACGGAAAATATGTTCGGAGATATCCTTTCCGATGAGGCTTCAATGATAACCGGCTCGATAGGAATGCTCGCCTCCGCCAGCATGAACGAGACCAGCTTCGGGCTGTATGAGCCGAGCGGCGGTTCAGCGCCCGATATAGCGGGACAGAACAAGGCTAATCCCATTGCGACGATCCTGTCCGCGGCAATGCTGCTGCGCTACTCCTTTAAGATGGATAGCGAGGCGGACGCGGTGGAAGCGGCGGTGAACAAGGTGCTGGAAGCGGGATTCAGAACGGGCGATATCATGTCCGCGGGAATGACGCTTGTAAGCTGCTCCGAAATGGGAAGCAAGATCGCCGAAATGATATAAAAATTTATCGCAACGCAATGTTGAGGCAGTAATTTCAAAAAGTGCGCCTTTTGCCTTAATGGCAAAAGGCGGCACGGTTCCCGCAATCGACTGAGGATCGCTTGCGGGAATTTTGAAATTCTTTTAAATCATTTGCTTCTCGTCAACATAACTTAAAAGCATAGTAGCTTAGATCAACACTTTATAAAAGACTGACCACCCCAATAAATGGGGTGGCTTTGTATTACATCTGTTTTCTGACCTTGATATGAACCTCGCGGAGCTGCTGCTCGGTCACCTCCGTGGGAGCTCCCAGCAACAAATCCTGCGCGTTGGAGTTAAGCGGGAACGCGATGACCTCGCGAATGCTATCCTCGCCGGTAAGCAGCATTATCATTCTGTCCACGCCCGGCGCCATTCCCGCGTGAGGGGGAGCGCCGAACTTGAAAGCGTTGTACAGTGCGCCGAATTTAGCCGCTACGTCCTCTTCGGAATAACCCGCGATCTCAAACGCCTTTATCATGGTGTCAAGGTCATGGTTGCGGACCGCGCCCGAGGACAGCTCAACGCCGTTGCATACTATATCGTACTGATACGCGAGTATCTCCAGCGGGTCCTTGTTGAGCAGAGCGTCCAGACCGCCTTGAGG
>CAZKJC010000285.1:0-3274 GCA_964552995.1 uncultured Ruminococcus sp. | reverse complement strand
TAAGCACACGCAGCTGACGAGCGCAGCGAGGAAGCGGAGTGTGATTAGCGGAAATTTTGAAATTCTTTTTAAATCATTTGCTTAGAGCAACATAAATCATTTGCTTAGAGCAACCTATAAATCGAGAAACCGAAAGGAGCAAAATATGGCAAAAATAACAATATTGGGCTGCGGCTACGGCACGGCTTTGGGAGTGCTGTTCAGCAGCTTCGGGCATGAGGTCACGACATGGACGAAATTTGAGGAGGAGGCGGAGCTGCTCCGCAAAGAGCGTGAGCACAAGCGGCTTCTCGCGGGGGTAAAGCTACCGGATAACTTAGGGGTCACTACCGACCCGCGGGCGGTATCGGGCGCGGATATAGTGGTGGTATGCATTCCCTCGCCGTTTTACCGCGAGGCGGTGTGCAATGTAAAGCCCTATATTGATAAGAAAACGGTTATTGTAAACGCGAGCAAGGGGCTTGAGGAATCGACGGGCTGCCGTCTTTCGGAGATAATACGTCAGGAGCTCCCCGAAAATCCAACGGCGGTGCTGACGGGTCCATGTCACGCGGAGGAGATCGCGCGGCTTGTTCCCACGACGGAGGTATGCGCCGCCTACGATCCCGAGACCGCGAAATATATTCAGAGCACGCTTGCCTGCGAGGTTTACAGGATATATATAAATGATGACGTTACGGGCTGCGAGCTGGGCGGAGTTCTCAAAAACCCGATAGCGCTGGGCTGCGGCATAGCGCGCGGAATGGGTCTGGGCGACAACACTGTGGCGGCGCTTATGACAAGGGGAATGACGGAGATAACGCGGCTTGCGGTGGCTCTCGGGGCAAGCTGGAAAACCTTTACGGGAATGGCGGGTCTGGGTGATTTAATTGTTACCTGCACCTCGCAGCATTCGCGCAATTACCGCGCGGGGTATCTTATCGGTCAGGGAGTTCCCGCCGCGGAGGCGGTCGCGCAGGTCGGCACGGTCGAGGGCTATCTCAACAGCCGCACCGCGTTCAGACTGGCAAAGGAGCATGAGATAGATACTCCCATTATCGAGCAGATAGTGAACGTATGCTACAACGGCGGCGATCCGAAAAAGAGCATTAGCGCGCTTATGACAAGGGAGAGCAAGCACGAGCGGGAGATGTTCTGGTTGGATTAGTGGGTTAAAGGCGCATTGTGCCCACGCATATGCGAAAAAATTTTTAAATAATTTGCTTTTTGTCAACGCCGCCTAAAAGTATAACAGTTCAGAGCGACACAATAATCGAGAAGCAAAAGGCGGTGAAAGCATACAGCGACAAGCCGCCCACGAAGCAAAATTTTTCGCAGCAAGCTCCCAAAGCTCCGCGGAACGAAGTTCCGCGGAGCTTTGGGGGCGCGGCAGGCGAACGTAGTTCGCCGGTGAGAAAAATTTTTTAAAATAGAGGTACGAAATGAGAAGCGAAAAGGAAATGCTGGAGCTTATAGTAAATACGGCAAAAGAGGACGAGCGAATACGCGGCGTTATCATGTCGGGCTCGCGGGCGGATACTCACGCGCCGCGGGATATTTATCAGGATTATGATATAGTGTATTTTGTTGATGACGTCGCGCCTTTTTGGAACAATACGGAATGGCTGGAGGAAAAATTCGGCAGGATATCGCTGCTGCAAACTCCCGAAATTATGAGCCTGATCCCGCCCGATAACGACGGGGACTTTGTTTTTCTGACGATATTTGAGGACGGCAACCGCATTGATCTGAGCATAACGAGCAACCCATATATAGATGACGGCGAGCCAGCAATAGTGCTGCTGGACAAGACGGGGGAGCTTTCGGGGATAAAGCCGCGCGACGATTTCTGGTTCGTAAAGCCGCCCGTTGAGAAGCTGTTCCACGACTGCTGCAACGAGTTCCACTGGTGTCTGAACAACATAGCCAAGGGGATAGCCCGCGACGAGCTGCCCTATGTTATGGGAATGCTCAATTCCCCCGTGCGCAGCGCGCTCAATCATATGGTTGACTGGTATATCGGGGCGGAAAATGATTTCAAGGTGTCGGCGGGAAAGATGGGGAAGTACTATAAAAGGTATCTTTCCGAGGAGCTTTACGGAATGTACGCCGCGACCTATTCCGACAGCGATTATGATAATATATGGAACGCGGTCTATACCGCCTGCGCGCTGTTCCGCAGACTGGCGGGAGCCGTCGCGGAGAAATTCGGCTATACATATAATATAGCCGAGGACGAGAATATAATTGATTATATGAACAAGGTCAAAAATAACACTTTAGGAGAGTAAATATGCAGCAGAAACTACCATCGACCATAAACGAGCAGATAGCGAAGCTCCGCGAGCGCGGGTGCGTTATAGAGGACGAAAAGCTGGCTCGGGAAACGCTGAAATACATCAACTACTTTCGGCTTTCAAACTATTTCGAGCCCTTTTCGGTGAGCAAGCACCGCTATGAGGAGGGCACTACCTTTGAGAAGATACTCCGCATTTACGAGATGGACAGAAAGCTGCGGAGCATACTCATCGCGGCGCTTGAGGAGATCGAGATCGCTCTGCGCGCCGCGATATCGAATTTCCACGCGCTCAAATACGGCGCGCTGGGGTATCTTAATCCGTCCTCGTTTGATTTCAAGCACAACCACAACAGCTTTATGTCGAAGATAAAATATCTTATCGAAGCGAACGAGGATCGGGAATTTGTAAAGCATTATAATAAGAAGTACAGCGGCGCTTTTCCGCTGTGGGTAGTTATGGAGCTTTTCAGCTTCGGCACGCTCGCGTTTTTCTACAAGGATATGCAGAACGCGGACAAGAAAGCTCTCGCGTGGGATTATTACCGCTGCTCCCCATCGGAGATGGATAACTGGATATTCTGTCTGAATGAGCTGCGCAACTACTGCGCGCATTACAACAGGCTTTACGGGAACACCTTCCCCGTTGTGCCGAAAACCCCGCGGGATATGGAAACGGAGCTTAAAGCGGACGTTTTCGGGTATGTGATGATAATGAAGCAGCTTTATCACAACAAAGTGAACTGGAACGAGCGCATTGTAAAGCCGCTTTCGAGAATGCTTAAAAAGAACGGTGATATAATTCGCCTGTCCGATCTCGGCTTTCCCGAGAACTGGGCGGAGCTTATCGCGTTTGTTGAGGAATAGTTTTCGGGGGACAGTTTTTCGGGGATTTCGCGGAATGATTGTCCTCTTTCGGCACAAGGTGGGTGAGGGGGAATGCTCCCTCAAAGGGGAGAGGTCGCTAATACGGGGGCTGGCTGCCCCCGATACCCCCGA
>CAZKJC010000284.1:0-3358 GCA_964552995.1 uncultured Ruminococcus sp. | reverse complement strand
TGGGAATTTCAAAATTTCCGCCAGCCATACTCCGCTCCGTTTAGCTTCGCTAAACGGAGCGGAGTATGGCTGGCGGAAACCGTGCAGCATTTGCCGTTCGGTGAGTTTTGCGCAAAATGCAACAAAATGCAGTTAATTATCACGCGATTGTTGCGCAAAACTTCATGCGCACTTTTTGAAATTCTGATGCGTGGGCTTTATATAACTTTATTTTGGGGGTGTCACTTTGGAAAAAGTCGGCGCACAGGAACAGAAGCGGCGCGTAAAGCGGCTTCTTATATACGGAGGTATCGTCCTGGCGGCGGTGCTGGCGCTCTGCGTCTTTATGCTGATAAGCGGCAGACCCAAAAGAGAGCCTTTTGTGGACGACAGACTGCATATAAGAGAGGGCATTTTCCCGCAGGATACCGAGAGCGTTTTCACTCTGATGGTATATATGATAGGCTCCAATCTGGAATCGGAATTCGGCTGCGCCAGCTCCGACCTGGAGGAAATGCTGGAGATACAGACGGGCAGCGACGTACAGATAGTGATACAGACGGGCGGGTGCTCCGACTGGTTCGCGGTAGGGATACCCTCGGACTCGGTGCAGCGCTTTGCTATACGGGACGGCGAGGTCGTCCGCGAGGCGGATATAGGGCTTGTTAGCATGCTGGAGCAGGATACTCTTTCCGATTTTATAAAATGGTCCGCGGAGCACCACCCCGCGCAGCGCTACGGGCTGGTCATGTGGGATCACGGCGGCGGAACGTTTATGGGCTTCGGGCGCGATGATAATTTCCCACAGAAAATGATGAGCATTTCCGCGATAAAGCAGGGTATCGCCGACGGCGGCGAGCATTTTGATTTTATAGGAATGGACGCCTGCCTTATGGCGACCGTTGAGATAGCGTATATGCTGGAGCCCTACGCGGATTATCTTATCGCCTCCGAGGAGACCGAGCCCGGCTGGGGCTGGCATTACGGCAACTGGATATCCATTATCGAAAACGATCCCTATGCGGACGTGGAAAGCTTCGCGAAATTTATCGTAAACAACTATGTGAACGGCGACAGCAAGCTGTGGGGCAGCAACACGATGTCGGTCATAGACCTTTCCGAGATACCAGCGCTGTTTGATCGGCTGCGCGAGCTTACCGCAAATACCGAGCGGCTTCTTGACGCGGGGAGATATCGCGAGATACTCGCCGCGAGAAAGGGAACTGGATTTTTCGGCAAATCGGAGTACGAGCAGATAGATATAATCGAGTACGTCAGACGGCTTGATATAGAGGGCTGCGATGAGGTCATAAGCGCGCTGAACAAGGCGGTGATATATTACGACAGCACCGTTGACGGCGCATACGGGCTTGCGATGTATTTCCCCTGCGACTACCCCGATTCTTACGGGGACGTTCTGGCGGAGCTTCGGGCGATAGGTCTGGACGAGGATTATCTGCGGTTTTTCAGCAGATTTGTCAGCCTTTCGGTCTATGGGCAGGCATACCCCGAATACGAGCCGCCTATGATGGAGCTGGCGGGAACGGTCTCACCCGAAGCGGCAGAGAATTTCAAAAGCGCGCCATGGTTTGACGAAAGCGTGGGAGAGCTTGCGCAAAATGTTTTTGAGGACGTCGGAGAAAACTTCACGCTTGACAGGCAGCAGAGGCAGGATATACGGTATATAGAGCGGCAGGTTTTTCTTGACGACGGCGAGGGATATATTGATCTCGGCGGCGATAATATGTATGATTTTGACAGTGATACCCTAATACAGGAGTATGACGGGCGCTGGGTGGCTCTTAACGGACAGATAGCCGCGTTCCGCACGGCGCGCGAGGTGATATGCCCGGGCGGCGCGTGGTATACCTACGGATATGCTCCCGCGCTGCTTAACGGCGAAACGAAAATCGAGATAAAGCTCGAGTGGGACAGCGAGATGGGAGCCGATGTGCGCGGATACCGCACCAAGCCCGCCGAGGGCGACGATCTCTCACAAAAGAGCCTGCGGGAATTCAACAAGGGCGACATAATACAGCTTTACGCGAATTATTATACTTACGGCGGCGAATTTATCGAGTGCCGCTTCCTTGGCGAGCCTATGGAATATGATACTCTGACCGTAAGCTATGAGGATATCGGTGATGCTCCGGCAAAATATTGCTGGCTTATGAGGGATATTTACGGCAGGGATCACCGGACGGAGATAAAGACGAGATAACAGCAAACCGACGCGGCGGAGCTTTACGCAGTTATTAAAAATGCACAAAAAAGATGCTGATAAATTGTGAGGTTTTACCTTTGCATTTGATATAATTATGTGGTATAATTATAGTTAGGGAAACATCGCCCCCGAAAGCCGTCGTGTTTCGCAGCGTCGGCGCAATTGCAGAAACGGAGGAAATATGCAGTTCAGTGAAGGAAAGTGCGTTGTTTATCGCTCGTCGGAAATATGCCGTATAGTAGGTGTGGAATCAAAGTGTCTCGATGGGGTAAATGAGAGGGAGTATTGCATTTTATGCCCGATAAACTCCGCGGGATCGACTTATTATGTTCCGCTGGACTGCGCGGAGGACAAGCTCCGCGAGCTGCTGACCAGAGAGCAGGTCCTGTGTCTTATTGACGGAATGAAGAACGCGGAAACGGAATGGTGCGACGACGGCAACGAGCGCAAGGCGCGTCACAACGAGATACTTTCGGGAAGCAATTACTCGCGGATCATCGGAATGACCCGCTCCCTGCATTCGGAAAGGGAAAGGCGCAGTGCCCAGGGCAAAAAGCTGCTCGCGGCGGACGAGCGGGCTATGAAGGCTGCTGAAACGCTTATCAACCGTGAGTTCGGCTACGTTCTCGGGATAGAGGAGAACAAGGTGGGAGATTTTATCAGAGCGCGGATCGGCGAGACTTAAGAGCTTAGGTGAAAAATGTATCGGGGAGCGGAAAGCGCTCTCCGATTTTGATTTTCGGAGTATTCGCGCGATATATTGAAAAGGCATTGCAAAAAGTAAAAATATATGGTATAATGGTATGTTAGAGCAGCATAAAGCAACGCACGCCAAGAGCAACGCCGGCTCACGCAGAAAAGCAACGCACGCAAAGAGCGACGTAAAGCCCACGCAGGAATTTTCCGCAAGCCGCTGTGGAAGCGGAGCGAATGCGGAGCTTTCACGGCGAGCTAGAGAACTCCATTGCGAAGCAATTGAGTTCTCGGTGCGGAAAATTCAAATTTAAATCATTTGCCAAGAGCAACATAAAGCGACCGCAGCAAAGCAACGCACGCCAAGAGCAACGTCGACTCACGCAGAAAAGCAACGCCCGCAAAGAGCAGCGTAAAGCCCACGCAGGAAATTTTCCGCGAGAGCCTAAGTGCGCAATACGG
>CAZKJC010000283.1:0-3364 GCA_964552995.1 uncultured Ruminococcus sp. | reverse complement strand
AACGCATTCCTTTTCGTGCTCGCATATTATCACGCCGTTCTCCGACATCTTTTCCGTCAGAGCAGGCAGAGCCTTTTGTATTATCTTATAGTTGTAGGGCGGGTCGAGTATCGCGATATCGAACACCGCTCCGGTGGATTTCAGAAAAGCCGAGAACGGCATATTCACCACCCTGGACTCTCCCTCAAACCCCGTAGCCCGCAGATTTTCCCGCACCGCCTTTATCGAGACCGCCGCGGAATCCACAAACCAGCACTCCGCCGCGCCGCGGCTCAACGCCTCTATCCCCAGCTGACCGCTGCCCGCGAAAAGATCGAGCACCCGTCTGCCCTCTATCTCAAACTGTATCGCGCTGAAAATAGCCTCTTTAACGCCGTCGGCTGTGGGACGGACAACCTCCGTGCCCTCCACCGTCACCAGCTTTCTTCCCCGTGCCTTGCCCGTGATCACTCTCATATTTTTTAAAATCTCTCCTGTATAAAGCTGTAAAGCTCCCTTGCCTTTTCCTCGCTGACCTTTGCGGCTGCGCGAAGCTCCTCAACGGTCGCGTTCTTCATTCCCTGCTTTGTCTTGAACGCTTTCAGCAGAGCCTGCGCCTTGGCGTTCCCTATGCCGCTTATCTCGGTGAGCTCCAGCGTGTAGGTCTTCTGCTTGTGCTTCACCCTCTGGAATGTTATGGAATAGCGGTGCACCTCATCCTGAATATTCGTCAGCAGATTGAACAATCCCCTGTTGGCGCTCACGGATATTTCCCCGCCCGCCTTTGCTATGGCGCGGGTGCGGTGCTTGCTGTCCTTTACAAGACCGAAAAGCGGAACGTCTATATTAAGCTCGTCGAACACCTCCGACACCGCCGAGATATGCCCCTTTCCGCCGTCGAGCAGTATCAGGTCGGGCAGCGGCGCAAAGCTCTCGTCGCCGTCGAGATACCGCTGCATACGCCGCCGCAGCACCTCCTGCATACACGCGTAGTCGTTCTGCCCCTCGACGGTCTTTATATTGAACCGTTTATACGAGGGCTTGAACGGTCTGCCGTTGCGGTATACTATCATACCGCCCACCATTCCGGTATCTCCGAAATTCGATATATCGTAGCTCTCTATGATATAGGGTATCTTTTCCAGACCCAGAAGATTTTTCAGATCCTCCAGCTCGCTTATCTCCCTGGCGGTGCGCCCGACCTTAAGCGCGAGATATTCCCCCGCGTTCCGCTTCGCGAGAGTGACCTGCGCCATTCCGTCGCCGCGGTGGGGAACTATGAATTTCACCGCATGACCCGCTTTTTCACGGAGCATTTCGGTGATAAGCTCCATATCCTCAAATTCCTCATCGATATATATTTCTTTGGGTATATCGTCGCGCTCGGAGTAGTAGTTCAGCAGAAAATCCCGCCGCATTGCCGGAGGGTCGTACTCGTCGTCGATAAAGAAATTCTCCTTGTCAACAAGCCTGCCGCCGCAGTATTTTATCACCGCGAAGCTAGCCATGCCGACGTTCTGCGCCACTCCCACGATATCGTATTCCTGCTTGTAGTCAAGTATCTTCTGGGATTGGGCGAGCCGCGTTATCGCCGATATCCTGTCGCGCAGGCGCGCCGCCTTTTCAAACTCGAGGTTCTCCGCCGCCTGCTCCATCTCCTCGGTAAGCTGATCCACCGAGCTCCTGCTGCCGTTTTTAAGGTAGTCCAGAGCCTCGTCGATGATCTTCTTGTATTCCTCCGAGGATATTTTCCCGCGGCATACCCCCATACATCTTTTGATATGATGGTTAAGGCAGGGGCGCTCCTTTCCGAATGCGGAGGGAAAGCTCTTTTTGCAGGTGGGGAGCATAAAGATGGTGTTAGCCTCCTCCACAGCCTGCTTTACCGTGTACCCGCTCGTGTAGGGCCCGATATAGTCCGCGTTCTCGTCGTTGGTGTTCAGCGCGTAGGTGATGCGCGGGTAGGGCTCGCGGGATATTTTTATATAATTATATCCCTTGTCGTCCTTAAGCAGTATATTATACTTTGGCTGGTGCAGCTTTATCAGACTGCACTCCAGCACCAGCGCGTCAAGCTCGGTCTTGGTGCAGATAAAATCGAAATCATATATATTATCCACCAGCTTGAGCGTTTTCGCGTTGTGCTGCGAATTATGGTGGAAATAGGTGGTAACGCGGTTTTTAAGCGCCTTCGCCTTTCCCACATATATTATAAGCCCGCTTTTGTTCTTCATAAGGTATACCCCCGGAGAAAGCGGCAGGCGATTTGATTTATCCCTCAGAAAGGGAAGCCGGTCATTCATGGAACCCCCAAAGACAGTTGACAGTTGATAATTGATAGTTGACAGTTAAGGTGCGGCTTCGCCGCGAATTTAAAATACAGTTATCCGAAGCTGTCTATTGTCCGCTATTAGTTATACATTTATATTGTACCATATTTTTGAAAAAATTACAAGACCCTTACGCTATTTTTTCCGCAGTCCGCTCTTGACAATTTCAAACGATAGGACTATAATATAGATGTTAGCGGGCGGCAAAGTTCGTCAACTGACTACACTAAATATAAGGGGTTTATTTCGTGACTATGTACAAATACGAAACTCACATGCATACAAAAGAGGGCAGCGCCTGCTCCAGCGCGCCCGCGGACGAGATGGCGCGCGCTCACAAGGAAATGGGCTACGACGGGATATTCGTGACCAACCACTTTTTCAACGGCAATACCTCCGTGCCGCGCGATCTGCCCTGGAACGAGCGTATAGAGCTTTTTTGCAGCGGCTACGAGCTTGCCAAAAAAGTCGGAGATGAGATAGGTCTCAAGGTCTTTTTCGGACTGGAATACTGCGTACATCAGGCCGATCTGCTCATCTACAACATGGACAAGCAATGGCTTCTCGACAACGAACAGCTCCTTATGTACTCCGACGAGCGGGAGCTTTTCCGCACCGTGCGCAGTCTGGGCGGCTTTATAGTCCACGCTCACCCTTTCCGCAGCGATCCCTATATCCACCACATCAGCCTTTATCCCGACGACATCGACGCGGTGGAGATCATCAACGCCAGCCACAGCCCCACCACCCTCTACAATCAGCGCGCGGAGCTTTACGCGGATATGTACGGTCTGCCGAAAACCGGCGGCTCGGACTCCCACCACCTCGACAAGCTGTTCGGCGGCGGAATACTTGTCCCCGAGCCTATAAACTCCCCCGAGGACTACATAAGGCAGATACGTAACGGCACGGTCGTTCCTCTTAAAAGACGCGAGGATATTTAGCTTTTAAATCATGTTGATCCGGGCTATGATGCGGTCAAGTTTTGTTGACGACAAGCAAATGATTTAAAAGAATTTCCCGCACCGCAAGAACGTTGCTTTGCAACGTTCTTG
>CAZKJC010000282.1:0-3382 GCA_964552995.1 uncultured Ruminococcus sp. | reverse complement strand
TTTTGTCTTTCCCCCCTCCCCGTAGGTGTCAGCCCCAGTCCGAGCGCGTGAAAGCCCTGCTTTCGCTTAAAAACAGAGCGGATAAACATAACAAATTCAATTTTAACAAATTAAAAGAAGATCAGCAAGCAAGCTCGCCTTTACAGCGTTTCTTTCAGCTCTTTGATAAAGAGCAGCGCGTCCATAGGGCTCATACTGTTTATGTCCGCCGCGCGGAGCCTCGCTATGGCGTTCTGCTCGTTTACGGCGGCGAAGCTGAACTGATTGTCGGCGCTGCGCTCTATCGCCTCGGCGAGCTTTACCTTGCCGCTCACCTCCAGCTCCTTCAGCTCCTCTTTTGCGCGGGCGATCACCTTTTGCGGCAGCCCCGCCAGCTTAGCAACTTCTATACCGTAGCTGTCGTCCGTGCCGCCCTCGACGATCTTGTGCAGAAACCGCAGATCGTCCCCCCGCTTTGACACCGCGACCGAGAAATTCCTTACGCCCTCGTACTCCCTTTCCATCGCTATAAGCTCGTGATAATGCGTCGCGAAAAGGGTCTTGCAGCCGATATTCTTTCCCGAGATATATTCCGCCACGGATTTCGCGATGGATATGCCGTCAAACGTCGACGTTCCGCGCCCTATCTCGTCAAGAATGACAAGGCTTTTCCTTGTGGCGTTCTTTAGGATATCCGCCACCTCGTTCATTTCCACCATAAACGTCGACTGTCCCGAGGACAGATCGTCCGAAGCTCCCACACGGGTAAATATCTTGTCCACAACTCCTATCTTGGCATACCTCGCGGGAACGAAGCAGCCTATCTGCGCCATAAGCACGATAAGCGCGGTCTGCCGCATAAACGTAGACTTTCCCGACATATTCGGGCCCGTAATGATCATCAGCCGATTGCTTTTGCAGTCCAGCAGCACGTCGTTGGGAGTAAAGGGTCTGTCCCCCAGCACCTTTTCCACAACGGGGTGACGGCCGTCCTTTATGTCAATAACGCTGTCGAGAGTTATCTCGGGCTTCACATAGTTATTCTCGATCGAAGCCTGCGCAAGGGAGCATATCGCGTCCGTTTCCGAGACCGCCCTTGCGGTGACGTGCACCTCCTCCAGCTTTGTCGCGATAAAATCCCTTACCTCCGCGAAAATAGCCTGCTCCAGCGCCATGATCCTGTCGTTTGCGCCGAGTATCTCGCCCTCTATCTTTTTCAGCTCGTCGGTTATGTAGCGCTCGCCCGTGGTAAGGGTCTGCTTTCGGTGGTAGTGCGCGGGCACCTGTGAAACGAAGCTCTTTGACACCTCGATATAATACCCGAAAACGCGGTTGTTGCCCACCTTGAGCGTGCGTATGCCCGTAGCCGCCCGCTCGCGCTCCTCTATCTCCCGCAGGATATCCTCGCCGCCCTTTGATATGCTGCGCAGGCGGTCTATCTCCTCGTTGAAGCCGTCGCGGATAGCCCCTCCGTCTTTAATATTGCCCGGAGGGTCGTCCGATATAGCGTTGCTCACCAGCGAGCACACGTCCGCAAGCTCGCTGATATTCCCGTTAAGCGCCTTAAAGAACCGCGAGCTCAGCCGCCCCACGCATTCCTTAAGCGGCGGCAGGCGCTTGCAGGTCTGCCCCAGCGAGTAAATATCCTTCGGCGTAGCCGACTTGAACATTACCCTTGTCATCAGCCGCTCCAGATCGTAAATTCCCTTAAGCGCGTCGCATATATCATATATCGCGGTAGAGTCCTTTGTAAGCTCCTCCACCGCGTCAAGGCGGGAGAGTATATCCGTGGGATTTATAAGCGGCTGCTCCACCCAGCTCCCGAGCCGCCGCCTACCCATGCCCGTGACCGTCCTGTCCAGCACGCCCATAAGCGTAGCCCGCTTGTCGCGCGTGCGTATAGTCTCGTTTATTTCAAGATTCTGCCGCGTCGTGAGGTTCAGCCCCATAAACTCGCCGTTCTTATGCGCGGTAAAGCTCACAAAGCGCTTTACCGCAGCCTTCTGGGTCTCCGCGAAATACCCGAACATAGCGCACATAGCCTTCATCACTATCGGCGCGCAGTGCAGGATATCGTCCCTGTCCGTTCCGAACTGCTCCGTTATTATCGAGGTATCCCCGTCGTCGAACCGCTCGTCCTCCAGCAGCTCGCACTGGCACTTTTTCATACGGTTGGTAACAAACTCGTTTACCTTTTTCAGCTCAAGGAACTTCCCGTTTATGATTATCTCCACGGGTCTGAACCTTGAAAGCTCCGTGATCATCTCCTGTTCCCTGTCCGCTCCTCTTTCCTCAAACGCGTGTACCTCGCCCGTAGATATATCCGCAAAGACAAGCGCGGTGCCGTCCTCCTCATTATATATGCATACAATATAATTATTGCTGTCCTCGCTGAGCATACTCGCCTCAATGACCGTGCCCGGGGTGACCAGCCGTATAACGTCGCGCTCCACCAGTCCCTTTGTAGCCGCGGGGTCGGACATCTGCTCGCAGATAGCCACCCTGAAGCCCTTGTCGATCAGCCTCTTTATATACATCTCGCTGGCATGGTAGGGCACGCCGCACATAGGCGAGCCCGCCCGCTCCGTAAGAGCCAGCTCCAGCTCCCGCGACACGTTTACCGCGTCCTCGAAGAACATCTCATAAAAATCCCCCAGACGGAAAAACAGGACATAATCCTTGTATTTTTCCTTTATGTCCAGGTACTGCCGCAGCATTGGCGACACTTTCTCTTCCCTCTGAGCCATTTTTTCTCCTGATCTAAAAAAAATTTTTCGCGTGATTAAAAAAATTTTTCGCACCGGCGAACTTCGTTCGCCTACCGCGGCGCAAATGCTCCGCTGCGCTACGCATTCGCACCTTGTTGCGAAAAATTTCCTGCGTGGGCTATGCGTTGCTCTTTGCGAATGTTGCTTTTAATTCTCGATTATTGCGTTGCTCTTGGCTATAATCGCCGCTGAAAGCACTGAAATCACTCATTTAAAAACCGTCCGCCGCAGGCGGACACCGAAACTGTCAACTATCCACTAAACACTGTCAACTGCCATCAGCCGCAGCCGCCGCAGGTAGAGCAGCTCCCGCTGCAATCCGCCGCGATCTCGCTGGGGCAGGTCTCGGGGTCCATACCCTCCATTGAATACGTCAGTATCGTGTTGATCTGATTCATAAGCGCGTCCATACCCTGCTTTGCGACCGTGAACAGCGCCATATTCTCATTAGCCATGACCGCGTCGTAAGCGACCCTCATCTTATTATTCAGCTCCGCGAGCTTCTCCTTGTTCTGCTCCTCCTCGGGCTTGCCGCTTTCCATCGCCACGTTCTGCCGAATCAGATTGAACTCCCCTATCAGGTCCTGGAGCTCCTTGTCCTCATCGTTGCACGCCTTTGCGTTCACATAATCAAT
>CAZKJC010000281.1:0-3393 GCA_964552995.1 uncultured Ruminococcus sp. | reverse complement strand
ATATGAAGTCCAGGAAAAGGCTCTGCTGCTCGCCGCCCTTAGGGGTGTAGCGGAATTGCACCGCGTTCATGGGGTTGGGGGTAGCTCCCTTTATAGTAAGGTAGCGCGCGCCCTTTTCGCCGAAATCCATATTGTCGTAGCTGATGATGACGTTGTTGCCGATACCCACGACGCTGCGCCCCGAGACAGTGTATTCGTCGCCGTAGATACTGTCGTTTTCCGCGGTGAAATTCTCGTCAAAGGCTCTGTTGACAGCGCCGAACACAAATCCGCCGAAGATAACGCCGCTTTCCTTGATAACAAAGGAAACAGTCTTGATGCCCTTTATGCGCTCCGACAGCCTGAATATCTGCTCCGCAAAGCCGCACCAGTGGCTGTTGTTCGCGAAAACCGAATCCAGCAGCAGCCGTCCGTTTTCGGGAGTGCCCTCCCACACCTCGATATTCTTATCGGAGCAGGTGCCTATGCTTATCGCGATCGAATCCGTGCCCGCCGCGCCGAAGTCGATATTATTGTAAACCAGCACGGTCCTGCCCGCAAAGCCGGACAGCGCGTTGTCCTCAATGAGCTGCGACGTGCCGACGCATTCGTCCGCGCAGCCCGCGGAAACGAACTCGTAAGCGTTTCTCGAAGCCGCTCCGAGCCCCGTAACGGTGAACTTCACCTCCGCGAAGCACTGCGGTACCTTTCCGCCGTTGTTCACGAACGCGCGCGCGTAAAATTCGCCGTCGCCGACCGCCGTCACGACCGCTCCCCTTTCGGTGGGCTCGACGGTCGCCAGCACGCTCTCCACGCCGTTTTCGCGCACTATCCTCCAGCTCACGTCATTATAAGTAGCGTTCTCGGGGAGCAGCTTCACGCCTATCTCCGCCGTGGGGTTTTCCTTGGTGAGCTCTCCGCCGCCTGTAAGCTCTATCTTGCGCACGGGTATCTCCTTTGAATACTCCTCCGTGACCGCGGGGAAAGCGTTCTCTTTTACTACCGAAACTCCCTCTGTCGTAAAGCCCTCGGGAAGCTCCGAAGCCTCCAGCCTTATCTCCGCGGGCAGCAGCCCCTCGGAGACCGCCCTCACGCGTATCTCTCCGCTTTCAAAGGTCGACTGCACCATAGCCAGCAGCTTGCCGCCGAAAAGCCTGCGGTTATCGCCCTTGTAGCTGTCGTAGTCCGTGCTGTCGCCGTTGTCCAGACCCACCAGACGCGCCGCGCCGCTCACCTCTACCTTAACGCGGTTTCTCGCGTTGCCGACCGCCGTTCCGTTTTTGTCCGCGACGGAAATTTCCACATACGCGATATCCCGTCCGTCGGCGAAAAGCGTGTCCTTATCGCTTTCCATCGTTACCTTGACGGGATCGAGGCAGGTTTTCAGCCTGTCCTCCGCGATAACGCCGCCGTCCTTGCCGTAGCCCTTTGCGGAAAGCTCTCCCGCCTCGTAGGGAACGACATAGTGCGCCCGCATATCCTCGCTGTCCGCCAGCCGCGCCTCCTTAACGCCCAGCGACTTCCCGTTCAGGAACAGCTCCACCTTTTCCGCGTTGCTGTAAATAATAACGTCCACCGGCTGCCCCGCGTTGAAATCCCAGTAGCAGGGCGTTATGTGGAGCATGGGATTGACCGCGGGGTCCGTCCACACGCTCTGATAGAAATAGTATATATCCTTGGGGAATCCCGCCGTATCGACTATTCCGAAATAGCTGTTCTTGGTGGAATAGGGGGTAGGCTCCCCGATGTAGTCAAAGCCCGTCCAGATAAACTGACCCGCGCAGAAATCACAGTCCCTGTCCAGCCGCCATGCCTTCCGCGCGAAGCTCCCCCAACCGACAACGCTGTTGTCCAGCGAAGAGCACTGCATATCCTCATGGGTAAGCAGCGGAATATCCGCGGGGAAATGGTATATCGCGCGACTGCGCACCGCCGATGAGGTCTCGCTGCCGTATATCGTCCAGTCGGGGTAGCGCTCGTGCTGCTCCTTGTAGAGATTTTCCGCGTAGTTATACCCCGCCAGCTTAAGCTCGTCCGAGCACTTCTGCGCATTAGGGCTCGACATAAAGTTAGAGCCTATCGTCGCGGGAGCGTTCCCCTTATAGTCATACTTGTCCACATAGCTCTTGAGCCGCTTGGTTATCTCTATCCCGTGCTCCGAGTTGGTGTCGCTTATCTCGTTGCCTATGCTCCACATCAGCAGCGACGGGTGATTTCTGTCGCGCTCCACCCAGCTCTTGACATCGCGCTCCGCCGTTTCCTTAAAGAAGCGGTGGTTATCGAATTCCGTCTTGCCGTTCTCCCACATATCGAAGCTCTCGCTGTCCACCAGCAGACCCAGGTGATCGCATATATCCATAAGCTGCCTTACCGGCATATTGTGGGAGGTGCGCACAGCGTTCACGCCCATCTCCTTCATAATTCTGAGCTGTCTCAGCAGCGCGGTGAAGTTGAACGCCGCGCCCAGCGCGCCCAGATCGTGGTGCATACACACCCCGTGGAGCTTTATCTGCCTGCCGTTGAGCGCCAGCCCCTTTTCGGGCAGGAACTCCGCGGTCTTGTACCCGAAGCTCTCCTCGTCCGAGTCTATAAGCTCGCCGTTCTTGTACAGCGAAACTCGCATGGTGTACACGTTAGGGTCGTCTATATCCCACACCAGCGGATCGTTTATCGTAAACTTATTTATAAACCCGCTTCTGCCGCCCTTGAACAGCGCGCGCTGCTCAAAGCCCGCGATCATCTCATTCTCGGGCGAAAGCACCTGTAACGTAATATATATCTCGCCCGCAAGCCCGCATATATCCGTTTCGACCTCCGTCTCAAATACTCCGTCGTCCTTCTTTTCGGAGTGGATATATATACCGTTTGTCGGAATATATGTCTCGGGCTTCACGATAAGATTCACATCTCTGTAAATTCCCGCGCCGCTGTACCAGCGGGTGTTCGGCTCGCGGTATCTCACCAGGACCGCGACCTCGTTCTCCCCCGCCCTCAGCAGCGGAGTTATATCAAGCTCAAATGCGGAGTACCCATAAGTCCAGCTCCCCGCCTCCCTGCCGTTGACGTACACGGTGCTGTCCATATATACCCCGTCGAAATTCAGGAAAACGCTGCCCGAAAGCTGCTCCGCCGTCACCGAGAACGTCTTTTTATACCAGCCGTCCCCCGACCTGTACAGATTCCTCGTATCGTTTATCAGCCAGTCGTGAGGAAGCTCCACATTATACCACCGCTCCCCCGCAAGCGCGGAAACATTTTTCGCCTTATCCGCCTCCGTAAGGCAGAACTTCCACCCATCATTAAAAAGAACAGTCTGTGAAGCCATTTGATTCTCCTTATCTTAAAAAAATTTTTCGCGAGAGCCCGCCACGGCTCACTCCGCGTCGCTCCGTTACGCCGCGGCAGGCTCTCGCG
>CAZKJC010000280.1:0-3430 GCA_964552995.1 uncultured Ruminococcus sp. | reverse complement strand
TTCCTTTTGTATCAAAAGGAAGCGAAAACAAGTCCGCGCTTCGCGCGGGGCTGCTGAGCGTTCAGCGATACCCCCTATTACTCAACATAATAACAATAATCCATAATAACATTCCCCGATTCATCGGGAGTGGTAAACCGCGGGCACAGGCAATTCTCAAACGACCACACTCCGCCCTCGCCGTCATGCCACAGCTTAAGCCCAAGCTTTTGGATCTCCGCGGCACAGCCGCTTGTGTCGTGCACCTCGTTCTCTTTACCGTATATCCAACAGGTGCCCAGACCGACAGCGGGAAAATCAATATGCTCAAAGCCCTCCGGAACCGCCGTATCCGCGGGAGTGAACATTCCTATCCAATACTCAAAGGGCTTATCGTGGCAGCGGCGCTCAACTCCCACATAGCCCCCGCCGTTTTCCCATATTTCGAGGATTTTATCCGCTCCGCCCATCGCGTTTTCGATAGTATCAAACCAGCCGTTCGCGAACCACTCGCCCCACCAGCCGCCGAAATCGGGGTATTTCTTGCCGATAAAGCGCATTGCGGGGATTTCCTCTCTGAACGCTTTAATTATCTCTGCCATCTTGATCGTTCTCCTTCTCTATCGGAACATAAATGCGTTCCGAGTACTTTCTGCTCGATTCCACATAGCTTTCCATCTCAAACCCGCTTCCTCTGCGATAACCACTTTCGGGCAGCCAGACGCCGTATATCCAGTCCCATGTGCGCTGTATGACGTCAACAAAATCGTGCTGCTCCACGGGAGCGGTATCAAACACCGCATACAGACCGCCCGCGATATCAAGGCGCACCGTTCCCGAAATATCGCCATTGGCTTTTTCAGCCCGTACTCCGATGTAATAATCAAGACCCTGTTTTTTGGTGTTCCACCGCATGACCCCCAGGTCCTCGGTTATCTCACCGCCCGACAGCCGCGCGGAGCGCCCCTCGGCGTTATACCTGTTCCAAAAGTGCGGCGGCTGCTCCTCGTCGCAGGGATACGCGATAACGGAAAAATCATTGAGCCAGAGGAAAGAAACCTCGGGGCGCGGCGCGGTCGGTTCAAACTCAAAGCGCCGGAATAATCTCAGACTGCAATTTGCCGTTCTGAACTCCGTGGGGAGTATCTTATGCTCCTTTTTGAAAGCGCGGGTGAAGTTTTCCTTGGAATTGAAGCCGTACTCAAAGGCGATATCGCAGATCGGGCGCTTTTCGCTTCCGATATGGCGGACAATCTCCGAGATACGGCGCTTGCGTATGTAGTCGGCAGGGGTAAGCCCGACGATCTCACGGAACAGCCGCAGAAAGTGGAACTCGGAATAACCCGCTGTCTCCGCCAGCAGCTTATTGTCAAGCTCGTCCTTTAAGTGCTCCTCGATATAGTCTATAACACGTCGGATATGCGTCGGCTCCATGCTCGTCACCCCTATTGCATTATAGCATTTCTTTCAGTTGAAGGATTGATAAAAATTGCGGAGTTTATAAAAATATGCTTTATCGCAAGCCATTATCCTCTCAATCCTCCAGCTTGCTTTCCAGCAGCGGCGAATATTTATTGCGGAATTCCTCGAAGCGCCCCTCGTCCAGCGCGTCGTTTATCCTGTCCATAAGCGTGTTGTAGAAATAGAGGTTATGCTGCACGGCTAGCCGTCCCGCGAGCTGCTCCCCCGCCTTGAAAAGATGGCGGATATAGCTGCGGGAGAAATTCCGGCAGGTGGGGCAGTCGCACTGAGGGTCGAGCGGGCGCTCGTCCAGCTTGTAGCGCTCGTTGGTGGCGTGCATTATTCCTCCCCAGGTGAATATGGTAGCATGACGGGCGTTCCTGCTCGGCATTACGCAGTCGAACATATCAACCCCGCGCCAGACCGCCTCGATAATATTTGAGGGAGTACCCACGCCCATAAGATACCGCGGCTTGTCTGTCGGGGCGTAGGGCAGGACCTCGTCCAGGATATGGTACATGACATCGGTAGGCTCTCCCACCGCCAGCCCGCCGACAGCGTAGCCGTCCAGACCCATTTCGCCGATGATCTTCATATGCTCTATGCGGATATCGTCATATGTCCCGCCCTGGTTTATGGCGAAAAGCATCTGCTTTGGGTTTATGGTGGAGGGGTCGGAATTGAGCCGCGCCATCTCCTCCTTGCAGCGCGCAAGCCAGCGGGTAGTCCTCTCGACCGAACGCTGTACGTACTCCCGCGGCGCGGGATTTTCAACGCACTCATCAAAAGCCATGGTGATCGTAGAGGCAAGGTGCGACTGTATCCTCATGCTTTCCTCGGGACCTATAAAGAGCTTTCTGCCGTCGATATGCGAGGCGAAATACACGCCCTCCTCCTTGATCTTACGCAGCTTCGACAGCGAAAACACCTGAAATCCGCCGCTGTCCGTCAGAATGGGCTTGTCCCAATTCATAAATTTATGCAGTCCGCCCATTTTATAGATCACGTCATCGCCCGGGCGCAGGTGCAGGTGGTAGGTGTTGCACAGCTCCACACGGGTCTTTAGCTCACGCAGGTCAATGCTGGAAATACCGCCCTTGATCGCCGCGGCAGTACCCACGTTCATGAAAAACGGCGTTTCAATATCGCCGTGCGGCGTATGAAATACTCCGCGCCTTGCGCGTCCCTCGGTTTTCTTTAAAACAAACATTGTATCTCCTCTCGGCGATTCGCAAAATAAAATCAATTTTAAAAAAGGGAGAGTTAAACAAACTCTCCCTTAACTATTCTGGTGACTCGTGGGGGAATCGAACCCCCGTTACCGGCGTGAGAGGCCGGTGTCTTAACCGCTTGACCAACGAGCCATATAATTAAGGAATAGGTTACCCTATTCCTTAATTTTGGTACAGCTTCAGGGACTCGAACCCTGGACCCACTGATTAAGAGTCAGTTGCTCTACCAACTGAGCTAAAGCTGCATAATGTCGGCACCGATCTATCTTCCCGGGCAGTTGCCCGCCAAGTATTTTCGACGCGAGTGAGCTTAACTACTGTGTTCGGAAAGGGAACAGGTGGACCCTCACTGCCATAAGCACCGACTTATGAGAGAGAACTCTCAAAACTGAATAACGAAGAACAAAGGCAAGACATAACTATTGAGGTTTAAGCCCTCGACCGATTAGTATTCGCTGGCTGAACATGTTACCATGCTTACACCTTGAACCTATCAACCTCGTAGTCTACAAGGGGTCTTACTGCTTTCGCATGGGATATCTTATCTTAAGGACGGCTTCACGCTTAGATGCTTTCAGCGTTTATCCGATCCGCACTTAGCTGCCCAGCTGTGCCACTGGCGTGACAACTGGTGCACCAGAGGTGCGTCCATCCCGGTCCTCTCGTACTAGGGACAGCGCCTTTCAAATATCCTACGCCCACGACAGATAGGGACCGAACTGTCTCACGACGTTCTGAACCCAGCTCGCGTGCCACTT
>CAZKJC010000279.1:0-3432 GCA_964552995.1 uncultured Ruminococcus sp. | reverse complement strand
GCTTTTCAATATCGTCCTGCGACATCTTGCCGCCGCTTGAAGCCGCGGGAGCGGGCTCGGGAACAGGCTCGGGTTCGGGGGTACTTGCCGCGCCCGCGAGGAGCTTTTCAATATCGTCCTGCGACATCGTGCCGCCGCTTGAAGCAGCGGGAGCGGGTTCGGGAACAGGCTCGGGCTCGGGAGCGCTTGCCGCGCCCGCAAGGAGCTTTTCAATATCGTCCTGCGACATCGTACCGCCGCTTGAAGCCGCGGGCGCGGGCGCGGGAGCCGGTTCGGGCTCCGGTGTGCCGCCAAGGAGCTTTTCGATCTCTCCCTGTGACATTTTTCCGCCGCCGTTTTTCAGAATATCGTCGATATCCGCGTCGGAAACGGTTGACTCGGGAACCTCGTCGTGCGCGTCCTCCGCTTCCGCTATCTTCGCAACGTCAAGCTTATGCTGACCCAGAATTTCGTCAATGTCCGCGTCGCTTTCCGGTTCGGCGCTCTCGTCCTTGGGAGATGTTACGGCATTGAAATCCGCCAGCGCCTTGTCGTAGTCGCAGTCGTCACCCTCAAACTTTATCCAGTAATTGTCAAAGGGGGTTATGCCGCGTGTTATTTTCAGAATATCGTAGACGTTATATTTCTCCAGACCCAGCAGTGAAAGCTCCATCGCCGTAAAGGGCGTGTTGTTCTGAAATACACGGCAGGATAACAGATAATAAATGTCGGACAGCCCGATGGGACGATATACCGTAGTAAGCATATCCTCCTTATATTTTGTCAGTATGCGGCAGGTCAGATCCTCCGTTTCGGATATCTCATACTCCGCAATGGCGCAGTCCTTTTTGTATAGCTGAAATCTCAGCGGCAGCGGCAGCTCAAAATCGTTATTATCCACCAGTCTGTAATGATATGATTTTAAAATAGCTCCCATAATAGTTCCTCCAATATTATGCGGCTGAGATCATGCTATGACCGCGCGAGACCCGCACCGCTTATACTCTAATTTCAATTGTACCATAAATTCTTTTTTTTATCAATAGAAAACTTCACAGGATTTAATTTTTTTTAAAATCAATTGATAAACCCGACAAATATTATTTTGCGAATTTGTGAAAAATTCATAAAAATATAGTTTGTGCGGAAAAGAATATGTAAGATGTGTTTACAGAATCATTTTTTTGTGATATAATAATATCGTGACACTATACCTACACATCTATATGCTATGCGTTATCTGCTGACGTAATATACAGCGTTCCCCGCGGGGGAACAGAAATGGGGATCCAGGAAATGAAAGTTAAAACGATGATTACGATCGCGACGATCTGCTTTTCGATCATTCCGATGATAATTTACGGCGTTTTTGCCAATATATTTGTCAAGAACAACGCGGAGGAAGAGTTCCGTGCGCAGCTCGCGGACGTTATCAACAACGAATCCTTTGCGCTGGACAGCTATCTTAACTCCGTACATAGCGAGATCGCCACGCTGTCGGGCATCGATCTGGTAAGATCGGCTGCGCAGAGCGCTTCGCCCGATCTTGACGCCGACGAGTTCCTGAGAAGAGCGGCGGCGGAGAACAGCACCATTCACGCCGTGCGTCTGGCGAATTCCGCCGGAAGGATCATCGCGGGTACGGATATGGGCTCGGATATCGGCGATTTTTCGCGCTTCTCGGGATATGAGGACGACGTGCTTTATTTTAATGATATTGAGCAGTCGGCTACTCCCACGATGTTTATAAAAAGAGATATCGGCGACTGCACGCTGATAGTCAGTTACGATATATCCGCCGGAAAGTTCATATCGAATCTCGCCGCTAACTCCCGCTTTTATGAAACGGGCATGATGGCTATCATAGATCCCAGACAGAACTGGACCGGAGGAAGCGGCAATTACAATAATACCGGTCTTAACCGCTACACCTCGGCGATAACCGACAGGTTTGCTTCGCTGGAGGACAATGTTCCTACCGAGGTGATCTCTTATGTCGACACTTCGTCAAATGAAAGGTCGATCGCGGCTATGGTGAGAGTCGGCGGCGAAAACGGCATTATAGCCTTGGCAAGCTGCCCCGTTAAAAACGCCAACTACTGGACCGGCACGGCTACCTCCCCCGTTGTAGCGGCTGCGGTGATACTTGCGGTCATATGCATAGCGGCGGCGATAATCATACCGATCATAGTGACCAGACCGCTTAAGGTCATTGAGGAAACGCTTATCAAGATACGCCGCGGCGATCATGAAGCGAGAATCTCTACCGTCAGCAACAATGAGTATGGTCAGATATCCCGCGCTTTCAACAACCTGGTTGATGAGATAGTCGTAAGCGAGGACAGATACCGCACCATCATTGAGATGTCGGACAATATCATATTCGAGTGGAACTTCAAGACGAACGAGGTATTCTTCTCGAACAACTTCAATCAGAAATTCAGCTACCGCGCTCCCTCCGATCACTTCGGCGACAGCTTCCTGCTCAAGGCGAAGATACACCCCGAGGACGTGGACAGATACAGAGACGATCTCGACAAGCTCGAAAAGGGCAAGAATTTTGAGCGCAACGAGTATCGTATGAAGAATATCTACGGCGATTTTATCTGGGTCCTCATGAGAACCGCGACGCTCCACGACAAGGACGGCAAGCCGCTTAAGGTCGTAGGAGTCATGGTGGATATCGACCGCGCCAAGAAATCCGAGCAGCAGCTCACCGAGCGCGCAAGCTATGACGCTCTTACCGAGCTGTACAACAGAGAAACGATCGAAAGTCAGATCGACAATGAGATCGCGCTTTCCGCGGCGAGAAAGTCGGAGATGGCGGTACTGTTCATAGACGTGGACGATTTCAAGCATTACAACGACAATTACAGCCACGCTACCGGTGACCAGGTGCTTAAGTTTGTGGCAAAGACGATAAAGAGCGTTGTGGCGGACTTCGGTTTCGCGGGAAGATACGGCGGCGACGAGTTTATTGCGTGTGTGCGCAACGCGGAGGTGAACACTCCCACAAGCGTAGCGCAGCAGATAATAGCAAAGCTTGACGAGGGCTTTGACGCGGATATCGGAGAACGGCTGACGGTTAGCGTTTCCATTGGTATAGCGCTTATTAAGGACGATTACAATACTCGTGTTGAATACCTTATCGGTAAGGCGGACGACGCAATGTATTCCGTTAAGAAGAGCGGAAAGAGCAACTTCGCGATTATATGATGATCATCCCCCGCAGAAATGCGGGGGAAATTGTTTTACTGCTGCTTTGTTTAATCAGATAAATGATAATTTATGCTGGCACGCATATTATGTTGGATTTGTAATGTGGCTCTCCTTTTAATTTGTTAAAGTTGAATTTGTTATGTTTATCCGTTCTATTATTTTGTGAAAGCGGAGCTTTCACGCGCTCGGACTGGGGCTGACACCTACGGGGAGGGGGGAAGAACAAAATCCGAC
>CAZKJC010000278.1:0-3438 GCA_964552995.1 uncultured Ruminococcus sp. | reverse complement strand
GCTTTGCATTGGAGTGCACTAGCCCGCCGCAAAAGCTCCGCCCGCTTTGCGGGCTGCGCTTTCACGGCGGCTTGCGGGAAATTCATGCGTGGGCGTTACACTGTTCTTAGCGAATGTCCCTATGCGGCGCAGGCGGTTTGTGACTTGGATTTGTGTGCCCCTTAATGCGCGGGTGTTATGCTGCGATTGCTTTTAGGCAATACCGCACAGAGATTGTGCAGCACTTGCGCCGACAGATTTTTCGTCAGATTGTACAAGTTCGACGCCGGCGGGCTGACGCCCGCCAAGGAGAACTTGTGCAAGATGACGGAAAATAGCGTTTTGCGCGAAGCGCATAATGCATGCAAGCAAGTGCCGTACAAAGCGCGCAGCGCGGTCTTTGTGCGGTGTTGCCTTTATATATTATATCAAAATTGAAGATTTTTTACAAGACTTTTTTAGAAAATGTGGTATAATTGAATCAGAGCCCATAAAACCTGCGAGATCAAAAGCGCTGCAAGCCGAGATCGGCATAACGCCCACGCATGAATTTCCCGCAAGCCGCTGTGGAAGCGCAGTTTTTCGCCTTGCGGAAAACTGCGCTTCCACAGCGGGCTAGCGAACTCCAACGCTTTGCGTTGGAGTTCGCGGTGCGGGAAATTCTTTTAAATCATTTACTTCTTGTCAACACTTTATATACAGCCTGAGGCGAACGGAGTTCGTCACTGTGAAAAGTTCTTTCAGATCAGGAGATAAATTATGTCGGAAAAAAGAGTGATGGTATACGATAGTTCTCTTAAGGTTGAAGCGTACAGATTTGAGGGGATTGAGCGCGCTTTCCCCGCGCACTTTCACGAGCACTACACGATAGGATATATGAACGCGGGATCAAGGCGGCTCATCTGCGGCGGCAGGGAGTACGGACTGCGCGCGGGGAACATGGTGCTGTTCAATCCGCGGGAAAGTCACGCCTGCGTTCAGACGGAGGGCGCTATGGATTTCAGCGGGATAAATATTCCGGAGGAGGTCATGACCGGTCTGGCGGAGGAGCTCACGGGGAAGCGGCTCCCGCCGCGCTTTCGGGAAAGCGTGCTCACAAACAAAGAAGCCGCCGCCTGCTTTACCGCTCTGCATGAGATCATTATGAGCGGCGGCAGCGGGCTTGGCGGCGAGGAAAAGCTCCTGCTGCTGGTGGCCATGGTCATTGAGGACAGCGGCGCTCCCCACGGTATCGGCGGCGCGGAGTGCGGCGGGAAGATAGCGCGGGTACGCGAATTTATAGAGCGGAATTATGCGGAGCGCATAACGCTTGAGCAGCTCTGTCAATGCTCGGGCTTAAGCAAGTCTACCCTGCTGCGGGCGTTCACGCGCGAGATGGGGATAACTCCCTACGGATACCTTGAAAACGTCCGTATATGCGAGGCGAAAAGGCTGCTGGAAAACGGCGCCGCTCCCGCCGAAGCCGCTTTGAGCACGGGATTTTATGACCAAAGCCATTTTACCTCTTATTTTACCCGATTTATCGGGCTTCCCCCACGGGAATACCAAAAGGAATACAAAGGAGAACAACGAAGTGAACACAACGAGCAATAAAGCCGGACATCTTGCCGCGCTTTTTACCATTATTATATGGGGAACGACTTTTATTTCGACCAAGGTGCTTCTGGTTGATTTCAAGCCGGTGGAAATTTTGTTTTGCCGCTTTCTTATAGGGTTTCTGGCGCTATCGCTTTATCCCATGCGGCTGAAAAAGGTTGGTGCGCGGAGGGAGCTTATCTTTGCGGCGGCGGGGCTGTGCGGGATATGCCTTTATTACCTGCTGGAAAATATCTCCCTTACATATACCCTTGCGTCGGACGCGGGAGTTATAATATCCTCCGCGCCTTTCTTCACCGCGATCTTCTCGTTTATTTTTTCAAAGGGAAAAGAAAAGCCGCGGGCGAGATTTTTTGTGGGATTCGCGGCGGCTATGGTCGGGATAGGTCTTATAAGCTTCGGCGGCGGCAGCGCGGAAAGCGGAGCGCTCGGCGGAAGGCTTCTCGGCGATCTCCTGGCGCTGCTCGCGGCGGCGGTGTGGGGGTTATACTCTATACTGACAAAGAAGATAAGCGGCTTCGGCTGCCCCACTATACCCGCAACGCGCAGAACGTTCTTTTACGGTATCCTGTTTATGATACCCGCGCTGTTTATTTTTGACTTTGAATTCAAGCCCGCGCTTTTCGCCGATCCGAAATATCTTCTTAATATGCTTTTTCTCGGACTGCTCGCCTCGGCGCTTTGCTTTGTAAGCTGGGGCTTTTCGGTGGGAAAGCTCGGAGCGGTCACGGCAAGCGTTTACATCTACGCCGTACCTGTGGTAACGCTGATAGCTTCGGCTCTGATACTCGGCGAGAAAATAACTCCCTGCGCTCTGGCGGGCGCGGCGCTTACCATAGCAGGGCTGTTTATAGGCGGGAAAGCTCCCGAAAAAACAGCCCCCGACACAATGAATAAAGGAGATCAACATGAATAAATGCGTTATGATAATTGACGGAGAGCAACCCGCGGGGGTCTGCTGCAATATTGCCGCCGTGCTCGGGGCTTCTTTGGGGAAGCTGCTTCCCGAGGCTGTGGGGGCGGATACGGTCGACTGCGACGGAAATGTTCACCGCGGTATAATCGAGATACCCGTGCCCATTCTTAGGGGCGAACCCGAGCTGCTGCGGAATATAATATCTGCCTTGTCCCTACCCGAATACCGTGATGTCGTCTGTGTGGATTTCACCGAGCTTGCGCAGAGCTGCCGCACCTACCCCGAATACGAGGATAAGATCGCCCGCACCCACGGAGCTGAGCTCAGATATCTTGGGCTGGCGCTTTACGGCGAAAAGCGGCTTGTGAGCAGTATCACCGGAAATCTTCCACTGCTGCGGTAATTCCGTGGCGCTTTAGTGGTGTGTTTATCACAATGAATGGCTATTCAGTTTTCAATGAGCTGTTTTTTTAGCTTTAAAGCTCCCGTTAAAGGTCGAGGGTTTTCAGCCAAGCTCGCTGCTTCTTGTTTTGCGCGGGCTATGCGCATAACCCGCGCGATATCATGACATCGGTGCCGGAAGTTCCGCGAGAATAACTTGTCGGGGGCGCGTACTTTAATTTTGCTCCTTTCGGCGCGTTATTCCTTGTAAATCCCGCATTTCTCTCCTTTTATGTAATTACATACTCAACTGTCCCACGGGCGATACC
Organism: uncultured Ruminococcus sp.; assembly: GCA_964552995.1. Classification (GTDB taxonomy): domain Bacteria; phylum Bacillota; class Clostridia; order Oscillospirales; family Ruminococcaceae; genus CAG-115. The sequence goes on along the minus strand of CAZKJC010000278.1, from coordinate 237 downwards.
TACCCCGAACATTCGCTCGTATCTTTAGGGGAGTCCATTGGCAGAGGCAAATGCCGTGCGCACTCACCCTCAAGGCTTTTCATCAGTGCCCGAGGTTCTCGATAACGGCTATGCCGTCATGCCGCCCTGCGGCTTTCGCCGGAAAACGGTTTTGCGTCACGGTTTCCCAAAAGAGAGATAATTCTTCCTTGGCATTGAAAACAGTATAACATCACATAAACTGCATTTTACTGAAAT
>CAZKJC010000277.1:0-3470 GCA_964552995.1 uncultured Ruminococcus sp. | reverse complement strand
GTTGCTACTCTCATTTCTTTATTATACCATATTCTGCGCTTTTTGTCCGGACCTAAAAAATCATTTCAAAACGCCGAGCAAAGCTCTTACCCGCAATATGCTATCGCATCAGCCTGAAACAAAAGTCCCTTTTCCCCGCCAATATGGGCAAACTCCGTCCGAATAGATTTACGGACGGGGTATTTACCGTTAAATCTCTCCTTTATCACCTTTTCCATAACGGGAATATTCCAGACGTCTCTGAACAAGCAATCCATCTGCACAACGTTTTCAAGCGTAAGACCCGCCATAGCCAATCTTCTTTCCATGTCATCAAACGCGCCGTTGATCTGCTGTTCAACTGTTCCGCCTATATTGCCGACGCAATAACCCAAAAAGCAAAAATCGCCCGCCTTGATCATACCCGAATGTGCCCATTCCTCGTTCACGTCAAATCTTTCGATCATGTTTTTATCCTCTCAAAATTTCGTTAAATCACTTTCCGCTCGGGCATTGCGCCTTCTTATTTAAGAAAATCGCTCCCGATCTCGCTCAGATTAAAGCTGTATCCGAGATAATTCAGTATCTCCAGCTTGTACGCGACGATCTCCGGCATATAGCCCAGCGCATAGGAAAGCTCGTCCAGGGTACGGCAGTATTCCATCTCCGACAGTATCTCATTGTCGGAGATCAGCATTTCTGCCGCAAAAATATTTGCCTCGCGCTCGGTTTTGTTGCCCGCGAGAAAAAGAGTATTGTCCCGTATTCCCTCCGCGGAAAGCTCCCTGTGAAGCATATCGTGACCCAGCTCGTGAGCGCATACCACGGTCTGCGTCATTTTGTCGAAGGAATCGTTTATAATGATGTACCTCTTTCCGAGTTCGCACATATAAAAGCCCTTAAGTCCGCCCAGAAAGCGATACCACACGTTCGCGCCCGAGTTCTCCGCGGTCTCGAAAATATTTCTCCCGCCGTATTCCTCGTTCACGCTGTGTGCAAGGTCTAAAATATGCCGCATTATTTTTCTCCCGTTTTATTGCCGCGGGCGTCCTCATAAATATCTATCAGCGCCTTAAGCAGATATTCCTTGTCCTCGTCGGACAGGTCGTTGCCCGCGAACAATCCCCGAGATTGGGTCAGGAACTGTACCGCCTCCGAGGTGGCGTTGCCCGCGCATACTCTTTTGATAAAGCGCTCCTCTATAGTAAGCTCCAGTTCCTCGTTATCATTGGTGAGAAACTCCGTGGTCAGCCCAAGCTGCTGCGCCATTTTGTCCAGCGTCGCCGCGCGGGGAGTGCGGCTGCCGTTCATATAATTGGCAAAAGCGCGGTAGGTAACGCCGATACTCTCCGCGAAATCGGTCTTTCTCATTCTTTTGCGCCCCAGCATAATTTCAATTTTTTCATTCATTTTCATGGGTCAGCTCTCCTTATGTTACGGCTTTCGGGTATATGTTCACGGCGTTTAGACGAAGTGAACGTTCACGTTTATATTATACCAGTGAACGCCGTATTTGTCAAGTAGTTTATTAAATTTGAATGAATTTTTGTGATTATATATTTTAGGCAATACCGCACAAAGATTGTCGTCCAATTGCGCCGGCAGATTTTTCGTCAGATTGTACAAATCCGACGCGGTAAGGCTGACGCCTTTCAAGGAGGATTTGTGCAAGATGACGGAAAATATGCAAGCAAGTGGGCGGCAAAGCGCGAAGCGCGGTCTTTGTGCGGTGTTGCCTTTATCCGGCTTGTAGAAAAAAGTTATCACAACGCAATATTGAGGCAGGAATTTCAAAAAGTGCGCATTTGCCGAATGGCAAACGCCGCACGGTTCCGCCGGCGCTGCAGAGTGGAGCGAAGCGGAACGGAGCAGTGGTGGCGGAATCTTGAAATTCCCATTTAAATCATTTGCTTCCCGTCAACACTTTATATACAGACCGTTCTATTTCGGACAATCCCCGCATAAGATTTACTACCACAAAACAGGGGGAACTCATACCCCCGAAAGGAGCGCTGTATGATCACGGCGAAATGTCAGGAAATACCGCTGAAAACGGCGGCGGCAAAAATACGGCTTACGGGAATGCGCGGCGATCTTGCCGAAATACGCTTAAGGGCGGGGCGGAGAGCAATCGCGGTGACCGCGGAAAACGAAATGTACATCTGCTCCGAGCCGTTCAGCGCGGAGGATATCGCCAACTGCTTTCAGGAGCTTTGCCGGTACTCCGTGCACAGCTACACCAGCGAGATCGCCGAGGGCTACATTACCCTCGACGGCGGACACCGCGTGGGAATTTGCGGAACGGCGGTCATGAAAGACGGAAAGATCGAGACCCTGCGGGATATATCCTCTCTGAATATACGGATCGCAAGGCAGGTCAAGGGCTGCGCCGAGGAGCTTTACGGCAGTATTTTCGACAGCCCCCATTCTCTGCTTCTGGCGGGAAAGCCCATGTGCGGCAAAACCACTCTGCTGCGCGATCTGACGCGTATTCTGGGAGAACGCCATAAGGTAACGCTGATCGACAGCCGCAATGAGATATCCGCCTGCGTAAAGGGCACTCCTACGCTGGATATAGGGCAGCATACCGACGTTCTGTGCGGCTGTCCGAAATCCGAGGGGATACTTCTCGCGCTGCGCTCTATGAGCCCCGAAATAATAATCTGCGACGAGATCGGGCGCGATCACGAGGCGGTGGAGCAATGTCTGTTCTGCGGGGTAAAGCTGATAGCCTCCGCGCACGCGGGGAGCATAGAGGAGCTTAAGCGGCGCAGCGGTATCGCCGAGCTTCTGCCGATGTTTGAATATACGGCGGTCATCGGCGCAAAGGGACGTCTGACGGAGGTTTATCGTCCGGAGGGTACTTAAATGAGGATAATACTTGCTTTGACGGCATTTTTGCTCTGTCTGGCATGGGGAGCAAGGCAGAGCCTGCTGCTGAAACGCCGGACAGCTTTGCTTGAGGAGCTTTCGGTAATGCTGAGAGAGTTTGAGATCGAGATCCGCTTTGCCGCGCCTACGCTGGATATACTGTGTGAAAAAGCGGAGGGCTGCTTCGCCGATATATTGAGGGAATGCCGCGGCGGCCGCGATATCAAAGCCGCCTGGGAGCAGGCGTGCGAACGGCTTTCGGCTCTCCCCTGCTGTCACGAGGAGGAAAGAGAGCTGCTGATCTCGCTGGGGCGCTCGTTGGGAACAAGCGATATAAGCGGGCAGCTTTCGCTGATAGAGCTGCATTCCGAAAGGCTGAACGCGCTCAGAAAATACGCCGCCGAGGAATCCGCGAAAAAAGGAAAGCTGTTCCGCTCGGTGGGCGCTCTCTGCGGTATCGGAGCGGCGGTGCTTATCATATAGGACGGTATGCGATGGAACTTGATCTGATTTTTAAGATAGCCGCGGTGGGAATAATCGTGTCGGTGCTTAATCTTATACTTAAAAAGACCGACCACGACGAGCAGGCAATGATGCTGACCGTCGCGGGTCTGGTAATA
>CAZKJC010000276.1:0-3477 GCA_964552995.1 uncultured Ruminococcus sp. | reverse complement strand
TGTTCAAGGAGTCCAAGACCCTGCTGGAGATAGTAAACCGCTTCTCTATCGACGAAAACGCGCCCAAGAGAGCGCCTAAGCCCGCTCCTCAGCCTGCGGCAAGCGCGGAGCCAAAGCCCGAGAGCAAGCCCGCCGAGAGCGCTCCCGCTCCCAAAACCGAGAGCAAGCCCGCTCCCAAGCGCGAGAGCAAGCCGACGGAAACCAAGCCTGCTTCCAAGCCGGCGGCTAAACCCGCTTCCAAATCTGTGAGCAAGCCCGCAGCAAGCAAGCCCGCGGTCAAGACAGAGAGCAAACCCGCTCCCAAGCCCGTCGAGACTAAGCCTGCCGCAGTGCCCAAGCCCGCTGCTCCCGCTCCCGGACCGGCAAGCAGTACACCCAAGCCCACCGCACCGGCTCCCAAGCCTGCGGCTCCGAGACCTGCCGCGCCGACACCGGCACCCGCTCCCGCCTCAAAGGCTACCGCTGCTCCCGTGAAGAGAACTATCGTTCTTGACGATGATAAGTATTAAATATTTCGGAGGACACAAAAATGAGTATCGAAACAAAGGAATTTGGTTTTTTCCGCGGCTACAAGTGCTTTCTGTTCACGCTGACCAACAAAAACGGCATGAGCGCTGCACTCACCAATTTCGGCGGCGCGGTGGTTCAGCTCAATGTGGCGGATAAGAACGGAGAGTACGCGGACGTTGTACTGGGCTACGACACTCTTGAGGAGTATATCGACGGGGATTCCACCCACGGCGCTCTGGTGGGACGCTACGCGAACCGTATCGGCGGCGCGGAGATCACCGTAAGCGGAAAGAAGTATAAGCTCTCCGCCAACGACAACAAGGTAAATCACCTCCACGGCGGATTTTTCGGCTACAACAAGCGCGTATGGACTGTTGAGGAGACCGCGGGCGGCGATGAGCCCTCCGTGACCTTCGGCTATGTCAGCCCCGACGGCGAGGAGAATTTCCCCGGCACGGTGAAGATAAAGGTGAAGTACACTCTGACGGCGGCTAACGGTCTGGAGATAGACTACACGGCGGTATCCGACGCGGACACCGTGATAAATCTTACCAACCACTCTTACTTTAATCTTAAGGGAGCGGGAAACGGGGATATCAAGGATCATGTCGTGCAGCTCAACGCCGCTTCCTACACGCCCGTTGACGGGCTGCTCATTCCTACCGGCGAGATAGCTCCCGTGGCGGGAACGGCTTTTGATTTCAATACCCCCAAGCCTGTAAGACAGGATATGGACAACGGAAAGCTCCCCGCGGGCTACGACCACAACTTCGTGCTGGGCGAGGCGGGAGTTATGCGCACCGCCGCCGAGGTCTACGAGCCGACGAGCGGACGCGTTATGACCGTAAAGACCGACAAGCCCGCAATTCAGCTCTATATCGGTATCGGGCTCAAGGGTGAGACCGGCAAGGGCGGCAAAAAGTACGAGCAGTATGCGGGACTTTGCCTTGAAAGCCAGTATTGCCCCGATACTCCCAATCAGCCGCAGTTCGGCAGCTGCCTTTTCAAGGCGGGCGAGACCTATCACTTCACCACCGTTTACGAGTTTTCGGCGAGATAAACAAGCAGTTGCGCCGCGGATGGTCGCGGCGCATTCTGCTTATATTAAAATAGCAACATAATGTTGTTGCATCAGAATTTCAAAAAGTGTCGCATTTGCCGAACGGCAAATGCTGACCGGTTTCCGCTAAACACACGTAGCTGAACGAAGTGAAGCGGAGTGTGCTTAGCGGAAATTTTGAAATTCTTTTTTAATAATTTTGCTTAGATCAACATTTAATACACCGGAGGAGCACCATGAAATTAAAAAATATCCTATCGGCCGCGCTGGCGGCAGTGATAGCCCTCGGCACGCTGACGGTGTCGGCGGGCGCGGAGGAGCTTCGCAGCATTGAGGCGGAGAGCTATTATAAATTCGGCGAGAGCTTCTCGGACGGACCGCTGAGATACACCGAGCAGCGCGACGGAACGCTCTCCGTTTTCGCCGCCTATACAAGCAGTCTGCCCTTTGATCTGCCGGGCTACCCCAAAACTCCCGATCCTGCCACGGTAACGACGTTGACTATCCCCTCGGAGGTCAACGGCAAAAAGGTCACCGAGATCAAAAGCGGCGCGTTCGATATTTACAAAAATCTGAAATCCGTGACGATCCCCAAGACCGTTAAAACCATCGGACAGAGCGCTTTTTACGGCACGCAGATCTCCAAAATAACCATTCCGAGCAGCGTTATATATATCGGAATGCACGCCTTTGATAACACTCCGCTTCTGACAAAGCAGACGGGCGCGCTGAAATACGCGGACAACTGGCTCATTGAATGCGATAAAGACAAGCTCTCAAAATCCGTTGAGATAAAGAAGGGTACAGTCGGAATCGCGGAAAATCTGTTTGCTAACTGCGAGGGCATTACCAAGGTCACGATACCCAGCGGAGTGAAGTACATAAACGAGGGCGCTTTCGCGAATTGCTCAAAGCTGACTTCCGTAACGATACCGGGCAGCGTTAAAACCGTCGACACGAGAGCTTTTTACAATTGTACGGCGCTCAAATCCGCGGTGCTGAAAAGCGGCGTTGACGCGGTGTACACCTTTGCGTTCCAGAACTGCTCAAAGCTTACGTCGGTGGACTTACCCGACACCGTCACGAATTTAGGCTCGAGAGTTTTTGAGGGAACTCCCTTTCTTGATAAACAGACGGACACGGTGAAATACGCGGGCAACTGGGCTATCGCCAGCGATAAAAAAGCGGATACCATCGTGGTAAAGGACGGCACGATAGGTCTGGCGGGAGATTTCATATCCAACACGAGCGTGAAATCTCTGACGATACCCGCAAGCGTTGTCCATTCCAACCTCACGAACGCTCTGAGCAACAGCTCAATAGGCGATATTTATTTCTGCGGCACGGAGGCTCAGTGGAAAAAGCTCGCGGGCGACTGGAGCGGAGTTATTGAGCTAAGGGCGGATATCGAGTATGTCACGGGAAGCTCGCGCCCGACTATCCACTATAACTCGGAATTGCCGGATTCGGCAAAGGCTTCCAAGCCCGCCGCGGTAACGGGCGTAAAGGCGACCGCGACGGCGAGCACTGTTAAGCTCACCTGGGACAAGACAAGCGGCGCGACACAGTATACGGTCAAGTATTCCACCGACGGCAAGACGTGGAAAACCAAGACCGTCAAGGACGGCAAAACCTCTGTTACATTCAAGAAGCTCTCGCCGAATACCAAGTATTACTACAAGGTAGCCGCGAAAAATTCCGCGGGAACGGGCGCATATTCAAAGCAGATCACCGCGACCACTAAAAAGAGCTGATTAAAACTCTCCCCGACCGCGTCGGGGAGAGCTCAGTCTGTATATAAAACGTTGATCTAAGCTATTATGCGGTTAAGTTATGCTGACGAGGAGTAAATGATTTAAAAGAATTTCAAAATTCCCGCAAGCACTCTCACTGCGTTCGCTGCGCTC
>CAZKJC010000275.1:0-3507 GCA_964552995.1 uncultured Ruminococcus sp. | reverse complement strand
GCGCCAGCGAAGCGCTAAAGGGTTTGGGGAAAACAAGAGTTTTCCCCATATTGAAATTCGCGGCGTTGCCGCGAATTTCAATCCAGGGGTGTGGGGTGCAGTGCACCCCACATTCGCAACGCCGTACTTTTTAGGGGGCGTTCCCGTGCCGCATATCCTCTAGTCTTAAGCGCTCCCAACCAACACAAAGGGCAAGCGCAACCGCGCCCGCCCTGTTTTATTCTTTTGGCGCGTTCTCCGCGCTGTCGCCGTAAAACTTGTCCACAAGGAAATATATGACATTCCGTTCCGTTTTGCCGAGCTTTCTCAGCTTGGCGAGCATATTAAGCTCCTTTGTCGACACAAGATTCGGAAGAGGTTTAAAATCATTACCGAGCAGATAATCAATTGAAATGTTAAGCGTTGAAGCGATCCGCACCAGCAATTCAAAATCGGGCTGCTTACCGCTGTTGAGATACCCTTCTAATGTTGATGGGGGAATATCTAACATTTTGGCAAATTCTTTATGTCTTAAATCTTTTATTTCGAGAATTGATTTTAACTTCTGTCCAAAGTTCATCATACCACCTCATTTTGTAATATTATACTAAATTTGGTGATTACTTTTATCTAACGTTCCAAAACGGAATTGAAAGTATTGACAAATCCCCTTGGGGGATTTATAATAATATTATGCACGAAAATACTTTTTCTATACCGCCGCCCTATATTAAAGTGTTGATTTAGGTTACTATGTGGCTGATTTATTTTGACTAGGAGTAAATGATTTAAAAGAATTTCAAAATTCCCGCAAGCACTCTCCGTTCCGCTTACGCTCCACTCCGAGCGATTGCGGGAACCGGTCATCGTTTGCCGGTCGGCAAACTCGACCTTTTTGAAATTCTCCTGCGGGGGCATTACACTGTTCTTTGCGAACGTGCCTTTGCTGCGGTGGCGGTTTGCGGCTTGTATTTGTATGCCCCTTTGCAGCGCGGGCGCTTCGCGGCTAAAAAAGCGAAAAAAGCACAATTACGGCTTATGCCGCCACTGCGCTCAACAGGCTCAAACAGCCCCACTTTCATACAATCTGTCCACCAGAAACACTATCGCCTCGCGATCCGCCGCGTTCAGAGCGCGTATCTTCCTTAGCAAAACAAGCTCATTTTCCGAAACGGGCTTGTCCGCGTGCCTGTAATCAAGCAAATAATCCGTTGTAACGTCCAGCGTTTCGGCAATAGCCTTTATCATCTTATGATCCGGCATTCTGCTGTCCGTGATATAGCTGTTAAGGGTCGACGGCGAAATATGCAGCAATTGAGCCAATTCTTTCTGTCTGATATTGCGTTCGCCGAGCAGCTCTCGTAATTTACCTCCAAAAGTCATTATCTCAACTCCCTGTTTACATTTTTCGTTAGAGACTTTTTTCGCTTTTTTCGACGCTTTTCCACCTTTATTTTAGCATAATTATACTAAAATCGTGTATTTCTTTGGATAAAATCCACATATTAAGAATTTACGTCTTGACAATTTTGTTTTCGCGTATTAAAATAGCCTTAAACAGGAGAGTGATTCACTATGTATAAGCAGTTAGACCCCCTTTTTTTCGACATCGAGGTCAGGGGAAAAAGCCTTGATCAGATATCGGCTCGTTTCGGCGAGCCCTGCCATATGCAAAAAACGGGCGCCTTAATGCTATACATATGGCGCCAAGGCGAAAACGGGCAGTATTTTATGGCGCTTTTATTCCAAAACGACATATGCCTTGACCGCTTTGACGAGGGAATAGACCCACAGCGCATATGATCTCACAGCGCCGCGGGTCAGCCGCTCACAGCCGCTTGCTTTTCCCTGTCGCACAGCGTTTTGACTATCGCGAACCCGATGACCGCGCAGGCTGCTCCCAGCATAAGCTGAACGCCGTCCGCCCCCTCGGGTATAAGCTCGCGCAGCGATCCCGCCATAAATCCCAGAATAACAAGATAGCACCCGCGGCTATGGCGCTCCAGCAGCTTCTCCATAAGCCTCGCCGTGAGGAACGTTCCCGCGATAAGCCCCGCCGCCAGCGGCAGCAGCGAAACAATATCCAGCCGCGAAACGCTGTCCATGACCGGCTCATATATCCCCAGCATATACATCATATGCGAAGCGGATATCCCGGGCAGAACCAGCGCCGCCGCTATCAGAACTCCCCCCGCAAGCTGAACCGCCGCGGCAGCCATACCCTCCCGCGCGGGCGAAAACAGCCCCTCGGGAAGCTGCGCCAGCAATACCACGACCACGACCCCCGCCAGTATCGGGGGCAAATTTTTTATCCCTATCCTCTTTATCCCCGCCTTGCGGAATATCAGCGGTATCCCGCCCGCGACAGCTCCCAGAAACGCAAACCGCAGCGGCAGCCCCGCGGGAGTCCCCAGCGCCCACGAGATCACTCCCGCCAGCAGTATTACCCCCGCCGCGCCGCCCGCGCAGAATTTCAGCAAAAACAAAATATGCTTTTTCGGCTCGGAGAAAATACGGCTCACCGCGGTTATCAGCCTGTCGTACACCCCGACTATCATCGCCATAGTCCCGCCGCTCACCCCAGGAACGGTCATGCTCGCCCCAACGGCGAACCCTTTCAACACATCGATCAAATGCTCCATAATGACTCCTTATCTGAAAGAAATTTTCCGCGACCCGCCCGCGAAAGCTCCGCTACGCTACGCTTTCACAGGCTCTCGCGGAAAATTTCCCTGCGTGGGCTATGTGCCGCACTTTGCTTGCGTTGCTTTGCTGCGTGGGCTTTAGTTGCTCTTTACAGGTGTTGCTTTGCTGCGTGGACTAAGCGTTGCTCTCTGCGGGCGCTGCTTTGCGGGTGTTGGCTCGATGCCTCTACCAAATTCTATGCGGACAAGATTTTTTTATGCAGCCTGCCCGTTCTCCGTCACCAATACTATAACATTTTTACCTGCCGAACTATGACAGCATAATACTCAAAAATTCATTGTACATTTGCACAAAATTTCACCCCAAAAATTGTGCGCCTTGAAATCGTCGCAATATTGACTTTTAAGACAAAATATGGTAAAATAAAATAAACTATTATCCCTTAACAACAAACTCGGAGGTACAGACCTATGAAAAAAACTCTTAGAAAAATCAGCTTCATCATGATGTGCGTTTTCTTTTTGTTCGGCTTTATAATGTCGATCGCGGTTGCGGTCAACGTTGGCGTGACCATCGGCAATCTGAACGACGCAATGGGTTATATGGGCGGAAAAATATCCAATCCCGCTTTCGGCTTCTTTATCACGGGATTCATTCTTACCCTATGCGTTACCGCGTTCTGGGCGTTTATGCTGGAGCACGCTAAAAACGTTGAGAAAACGCTTGACACCATGTACCGTGAGAGCAAGGGACTTCCCGCGCTCCCCGACAGCGAGTACTCCGCGCTTCCGAGCTTCCTGCAGGGACTTACCCAGCCCAGACCCGCGCAGCCGGTTCAGCCTATGCAATACGCACAGCCTATGCAGCCCGCTGCTCCTGCGC
>CAZKJC010000274.1:0-3518 GCA_964552995.1 uncultured Ruminococcus sp. | reverse complement strand
TAATAATTCCATTTAACATAATAAAAGAAAAACAGCGCGTGAGAAATACTTTCTCGCAAATTAAAAGAAACAAGCGCGAAAAAATCCCATTTAACAAATTAAACAACAGTCAACAAAACAAATCTAACAAAAAACCATTTCAGCCCCACTTCTCCTCTATTATCCCCCTCGCTTTAGCGACGATCTCCTCCATTGTATCGCCGTCCTCCACAAGAACGCTTTTTATGCGTTTATCCCGCCGAAACCATGTCAACTGCCGCTTGGCGTACTGCCGAGTGCGCAGCTTAAGCTCCTCAACGCAGTCGCTGAGCGGTCTCTCGCCGCGGAAATAGGGATAAAGCTCCTTGCAGCCGATAGCCTGGGCGGCGGTCGGGCGGTCGGGCTGCCCGAAGCAGCCGCGGGCTTCCTCAAGAAGCCCGCGCTCCATCATAAGGTCGACGCGGCGGTTTATGCGCTCGTAAAGCGCGGCTCTGTCCGCGTATTCGATGGTGAGCATAACGAAATCATAGGGCGATGGGTTTTCGCGGGACATCTTTTTTGCGTAGGAGATGGTGTGCCCCGTGGTCTTGTATACCTCCAGGGCGCGGATTATCCTGCCGACGTTGTTTTCGTGGAGCGTTCCCGCCGTTTCGGGGTCTACTTCGCGGAGCTTTTCAAGCAGAGCGCCGTTGCCGTTTTCCCGCGCGAAGCGCTCCATTTCCGCGCGGAACTCATGATCGCAGCGGCTGTCATCAAAGGTGATATTATCCACGAACGAGGAGATGTAAAGCCCCGTCCCGCCGCACATCACGGGTATCTTCCCCCTTGAAAGGATATCTTTCGCGCACCCGTCCGCAAGCCGCACATAGTCTGCCACCGAAAAGCTCTCGGAGGGGTCGAGGAACCCCAGCAGATGGTGCGGTATCCCCTGCTGCTCCTCGGGGGTCGCCTTAGCGGAGGCGATATCCATATCGCTGTATATCTGCATTGAGTCCGCGGAGATCACCTCTCCGCCGTATATCTTAGCCAGCTCCACCGCCAGCGCGGTCTTTCCCGAAGCGGTAGCGCCGCAGACAACTATTATCCTGTTCATTTTGACCTCTTATTTAAAAGAATTTCCCGCAAGCCGGCGGAAAAGCTCCGCCCGCTGCGCGGGCTGCGCTTTCCCACCGGCTTGCGGGAAATTCCTGCGTGGGCATTACACTGTTCTTAGCGAGCGTCCCTCTACTACGCGGTCTTTACGCCGCGCTTTTCCTCTCGTCAACACAAATTTTGATCCGCGCCGCGCAGCGGCGCACCTTAACTATCCACTATCCACTATCCACTGTCAACTGTCAACTGTCATTACACTATTCGACCGAAATACTTCTCTATCTGCCGCTTTGATATCTGCGTGAGAACCGGTCTGCCGTGGGGGCAGTAGCGTATCTCACGGTCGTTTATCACCCTGTCCGCAAGATAGGCGAGCTCCGAGATATCATTGTCCTCATTCGCGCGGATTGAAGCCTTGCACGCCATCATATGCAGAACCTCGTCGAAAAGCTCCCCCTGAGCGTTGTCGTTGCCCTCGGCGAGCATTCCCGCAATGCTCTGAAGCAGGTCGTCCGGCTCGGAGCTGTCCAGATACTGCGGAACACCCTCCACCAGCACCTTGCCGTTATCGGAAAATCTCAGCAACAGCCCCACGTTCGCGAGCCTTTCGTTAAAGCTGCTGACCGCCTCGTATTCACGCGGGGAAAGATAGACCTCCTTCGGCTCAAGCAGCATCTGCCCGTGGCTGTTTATCCCCTTGCGGAACCTCTCAAAGTTTATCCGCTCGTGCGCCGCGTGCTTGTCGATCAGCATAAGGCTGCCGCTGCTTTCGCACAGGATATACGTCTTGAAAAGCTCGCCGATCACCCGTATTTCCTCACGGCGGGCAGGCTTATCGCCGTCGCCCTCCGCAACGAGCTCTGCCTCGTTTTTTTGCGGGAGCTTCTCGGGCGAGATCGGCTCTCCATCATTATTTTGCGGTATTTTTTGGGGAGTACCATTCCCGCGTTCCGCCTCCGCAACGGGCTCGACCCGCTTCTCAAAGGACTTCTGCGACAAAAACGCGAACCCCGGCAGCTCCTCGGGCGGAATTTCTTTCGGCTTCTCCGCCGCGGGCTTGGGCATAATGACCCCGGGGAGCGTGGTCTGCTCCGCGCTCTGCGGCTCAAACAGCGGCTCGGCGGGCTTGTCGCGCAACGGGAACACCGTTTCGCGCCCCGAGGGTATGCTCATTGTGGACACTCTCTCCTCATTCCGCGGGAGCTTTTCGCGCTCCCCGCCCGTTTTCTCCCCGACATTTCCCGCCGCCATTTCGGGCGCGGGAGCAAGCTCTATCTCGCGGCTCTCGTCATAGCCCATCAGCCCGTTCTTCACCGCGACGTAGATAGAATCGAACACCGCCTTTTCATTTGAGAACCGCACCTCTGTCTTTGCGGGGGAAATATTCGCGTCAAACTGAGCGGGGTCGAGATTCACGCACAGCACGCAGGCGGGGAATCTCCCCGTCATAATGCTGTTGCGGAACGCCTCCTCCAGAGCCGCGCAGCAAAGCGGGCTTTTTACGCTCCTGCCGTTGACGAAAAAGCTCTGCATACTGCGGTTAGACCTTGTAAAAAGCGGCGAGGACACAAATCCCGTCACGCTGACGTCCCTGTATATCCCGTCGACCGGCACCATCCCCGCCGCGAACTGCTTCCCGAACACCGCGTAGACCGCTCCGTAGTGATCCCCGTCGCCGCTTGTGATAAGAGTCTGCCGCCCGTCGCGGATAAATCTGAACGAAACGTTCGGGTGCGACAGCGCCAGCTTCTCTATTACCGACATGCAGTAATTCCCCTCGGTAACGTCCTTTTTAAGGAACTTGAGCCGCGCGGGGGTATTGAAAAACAGATCTCTTATAATTATCGACGTGCCGTTTGCGCAGCCCGTCTTGTCGTACTCCAGCGGCTCGCCGCCCTCCAGGCGGTACAGACTGCCCAGCTTGTCCTCCGCCCGCTTGGTGACTACCTCGACGCGGCTCACCGCGCTGACCGACGCGAGCGCCTCCCCGCGGAACCCGAGCGTATTTATCCTGTCCAGGTCGTCCGCGGAATACACCTTGCTCGTGGCGTGCCGCTGAAAAGCGAGCGGGATATCCTCGTAAGCCATTCCGCACCCGTCGTCGCTCACTCTGATATACGCGATACCGCCGCGCTTTATCTCCACCGTTATCGTGCGAGCGCCCGCGTCGACGGAGTTTTCCGCCAGCTCCTTTATGACCGACGAGGGACGCTCAATGACCTCCCCCGCCGCAATAAGCTCATAAACGCTTTTTTCAAGTAAATTTATCTTCGGCATAGCAACTCCTGATAAAAAATTTCTTCCGCGGCGCACTGTATTTGTTATGTGAATTTGAATTTAATAGAATTTTTTGTTAAATTGGATTTTTTCGCGCTCGTTTCTTTTATTTTGTGAGAAAGTATTTCTCACGCGCTGTTTTTCTTTTAATATGTTAAATGGAATTATTT
>CAZKJC010000273.1:0-3562 GCA_964552995.1 uncultured Ruminococcus sp. | reverse complement strand
GGCTTGGGAGGGCGTTCACGTCAGCGGCACGGAGAACGCGGCTTACTACTACTCCACCTATAATCTCGACGAGGACAAGAGCCCCGTCAACACCGACAAGCCCAAGATCATGATACTGGGCGGCGGTCCAAACAGAATAGGACAGGGCATAGAATTTGACTACTGCTGCGTTCACGCGGCGCTGGCGCTTAAGTCGCTGGGATTTGAGTCGATCATAGTCAACTGCAACCCCGAGACCGTTTCCACCGACTATGATACGTCGGACAAGCTCTATTTCGAGCCGCTTACGCTGGAGGACGTTCTCGCGATACATGAAAAGGAAAAGCCCGTCGGCGTTATCGCTCAGTTCGGCGGTCAGACTCCGCTCAATCTGGCGGCGGAGCTTAAGAAAAACGGCGTGAATATCCTCGGCACTACCCCAGAAACGATTGACCTCGCGGAGGATCGCGATCATTTCCGCGCAATGATGGAGCGCCTGAATATCCCCATGCCCGAAAGCGGAATGGCGGTAACGGTAGACGACGCGCTTGAGATCGCGAACCGTATCGGTTATCCCGTAATGGTTCGTCCCTCCTACGTCCTCGGAGGACGCGGTATGGAGGTAGTTCACGACGACGAGATGATGCGCGTTTACATGAGCGCGGCGGTGGGAGTTACCCCCGACCGTCCCATACTTATCGACCGTTTCCTCAACCACGCGACGGAGTGCGAGGCGGACGCTATTTCCGACGGCACGCACTGCTTTGTTCCCGCGGTTATGGAGCACATCGAGCTTGCGGGAGTTCACAGCGGCGACTCCGCCTGCATTCTCCCCGCGAAAAATCTCTCCGAAAAGCATATTGAAACTATCAGGGACTACACACGCAGGATCGCCGTTGAAATGGGCGTTGTCGGGCTGATGAATATGCAGTACGCGATCGAGGGCGACACGGTCTACGTTCTTGAGGCAAACCCCCGCGCGTCCCGCACGGTGCCGCTGGTCTCCAAGGTGTGCAACATAAATATGGTCAAGCTCGCCACCGAGATAATGACCGCGCAGTTCACGAAAAAGCCGTCGCCCGTGCCGGAGCTTCACGACCGCGTTATCCCGCATTACGGCGTAAAGGAAGCGGTATTCCCGTTCAATATGTTCCAGGAGGTAGACCCCGTGCTGGGTCCCGAAATGCGCTCTACCGGCGAGGTCCTGGGTATCTCACCGAGCTTCGGCGAGGCGTATTTCAAGGCGCAGGAGGCTACCCAGACAAGGCTTCCCATGGAGGGAACGGTTCTGCTGTCCGTCTGCGACCGCGATAAGCCGGAGCTTGCGGATATCGCGAGAGCGTTTGAGAAGCTCGGCTTCAAGATACTGTCCACCGGCAGGAGCTACGAGCTGATAACCGAAGCGGGCGTTTCCGCCGAGAAGGTCCTCAAGCTCTACGAGGGCAGACCAAATATCGCGGACAAGATCGCAAACGGCGAGATACAGCTCATCATCAACACTCCCGCGGGCAAGACCAGCGTGAACGACGACAGCTATATCCGCAAGGCGGCAATAAAGCACCGCATTCCCTATATCACCACCATGGCTGCCGCAAAGGCAAGCGCGGAGGGTATCGCGGCTATCAAAAACAACGTTCATCTCGGCGTTAAATCGCTTCAGGCGTTCCACGCGGAGATCAAGTAAAAATAAACCGAGCCGTGAGGATATCCTCACGGCTCATTCTGTATATAAAGTGTTGATCCGGGCTTTTATGCATTTAGGTTATGTTGACAAGGAGCTGTTAAAAAATGTTGACGAGAAGTAAATGATTTAAAAGAATTTCAAAATTCCCGCAAGCACTCTCCGTTCCGTTCAGCTTCGCTGAACTCCACTCCGAGCGATTGCGGGAACCGGTCATCGTTTGCCCTGCGGCAAACTCGACCTTTTTGAAATTCTGATGCGTGGGCTTTATGTCGCTATACCCTTTCCGTCGTAACGCTGAACCCAAATGCCTTAAGATATTCCTTTGCCTCGGCAAGTTTGTCCTCGGTGAACGTTCCGGTTCCCGTCACCTTATATTTGACTATCGGCTTATTCATACCCAGCTCGCGGATCTTCGCGGCATAGCCGATATATGCCCAGTTGCAGTCGCATTGACCGCTGACTCCCGCCACGGTGCCGACTTTTCCGTAATCCAGCGTCGGGTGTCCCGCCACCGAGAACTGCCACATACCCTGTCCAAGCTGCCGCTGATATCCCTCGGAGGTATACTGCGCAAGCCAGAGATCATATGCGGACAGGTCCTCGATATTGATATAATTGTCAATAACATTCGGATTGCAGTACAGCATCGGATAATAATTCGCCTTGCGTATCTTCTCCAGATACGTCTTGCAGATCGCCGTATACTGCGCTTTGGACAATCCCTTGCTTAAAACATTCTTTTCGTCCTCGAAATCCAGAGCAACGGGATAGTCGATCTCATATTTCGCCAGCTCTCCGATAGCCCAGTCTGCTTCCGCGCGGGCTTCGGTGAGATTTGCGGCGTAGCTCCAGTGGTAAACTCCCACATAAATACCCGCCTCCTTGCAGCCATTATAATGCTTATCGAACATCGTATCCTTGATGGTTCCGTGCCCTAGGCGGAGCATGGCGAACTTAACCTTGTAACCGTTTATCGTGCCCTCTTTAAGCGCTTTGTAATCCACCTCGCCGTTGGCATAGGACAGATCAACTCCAACATACTTCACCGCGATCAATCCTCCTTTTCCTTATTAGCCGCATCGGTCAGCCCCTCGCCGAGAATGTACCCGACGACCGCCGCGCCGCTTAAGATCGAACCGGAGATCTTATCCGCTTCCTCCTGCGTTCCTCCGAAAACCACTATAAGTCCCGCGACAAATCCCGCGAGAGCTACCCATAATTTCCTTGAAGTCAGTTTTCTTTTCCAGTTTATCTTCATATTGATCCTCCCGATAATAATTTAAAGTGTTTGTACCGGCGCCTGATCGCGCGCCTCGTCTGTCGGCAAAGCCATGATCTGATTGTACAGCTCCGTTATAGTTCCGTTGCCCCCTAATGCATGATATGCATCATATGCTTTTGTGACAGACTCACGGGCATAAATGGGGCAGTATTTCATGTCTGTATATTTTTCGTGGGCGCGGATCAACTCCAGCCGCAAAAGGCACTGTAATCCGCTTTTTATATTGGAACGCCGGTTCGCAAGGCTCGTGATCGCTACATTCCCGATCGTTACAAAAGCGCCTATCAAAGCCACTGTTATTGTGCTGTCCGTTATAACATCTCCTTTCGTTTCCGGAATGGTGTGGTTTGCTTCACCATAAACGTTATAGCATATCCCCGACTGCATATAAATGCAAACTTTTTGGGGATAGAAATAACCGAGACGGTGCTTCATCTCGGTTGTGGATTATATAGTTTTAATTGATATAAATGATAATTTATGCTGGCACGCTTATTTTGTTAGATTTGCAATATGGAACTCCTTTTAATTTGTTAAAGTTGAATTTGTTATGTTTATCCGTTCTATTATTTTGAGAAAGCGGAGCTTTCACGCGCTCGTATCGGGGCTGACACCTT
>CAZKJC010000272.1:0-3582 GCA_964552995.1 uncultured Ruminococcus sp. | reverse complement strand
TCCGCTTCGCTCCGTTTTCACAGCGGCTTGCGAAATTTGCCCTGCGTTTATTATACCATCTAAAGCAAATTCTCGCACCACGCCGAACAAGTCGGCGTTAGCCCGCCATGAAAACTCCGCTTTGCTCCGTTTTCACGGCGGCTTGCGAAATTTGCTGCTGCGTTTATTATACCATATTAAAACGTATTTTGTCAATATTAAAAGCGTGATTTTTTCACTTTAAGAAGCCGTCGCGTTTCGGGGGAACGGCGGGCGGTTCCTCCGCGGGAGCGGCCGGCTCGTCCTCAAAAAGAATGTCGCAGAAATGCTCCTCGGACTCCACAAAGCACATTTTGTCCTCGCTGTATATCACTATTATTTTTGTGCCCTCGGGGAGCGTCCTGTCATTGGCGGAGACCGCGTTCAGATAGTAGCTCCGTCTGCCGTGCTTTACGCGGATAGTTCCGTAGCTCTCGGGGTCTATCTCCTCCGTGACCTCGCCGCTCATTCCCTCAAGCTCCTTATCGGCGGGCTCTCCGCTTTTTATCGCCTTGAAATATATGGGAGATATCGCGGTGTTCAGCAGGAAATTGAACGCCACTCCCCCCATAGCCGCCATAGGCAGCGACAGCCAGCCCACCAGTCCCGCAAGATCCATCAGCAGACCCAACACCGAGCCTACGAACACAAAAACTATCAGCCGCAGCATATTTTTCGGGAATACCGTCTGCCACTCAAGGCGGTTTTTACGCTTGTCGAAAAGCTCCCCCGCGTCGGGAAACAGGACCTTTCCGAAAAAAAGCCACGCCGTCAGCTGAATAAAAAGGTACAGACCCGATATTCCCGCAAGGATAAGATAAAAATTTCGCATATTTTTGTCCTTACAAAATGATCTTTTCTGCTTGACAAAGTGGAATTCATATGTTATGAGGTATGTAATTTGCTTTTACCAATATGCGGGAATTTCCGCTGATAATCCATTCGTGGATTCCCGTATCACCCGTCCAGAACGCATATTCCGAATCTATAGGCAATCTGAAGCATGCACGATATAGCTGATTTATCATGCCGCCGTGTGTAACAACGACTATGGTACTTTCGTCATCGTTTTCGGATATCAGCTTTGACAGCATATACTCGGCTCTGTATCTGAATTCAAGCGTACTCTCCTGCTCATAAACAGACGAATGCAGCGGCACCTTCACTTGCGGATATTTTTCTTCGGCAACGCTATGCTTCAATCCCGCAAGTAAGCCATTGTTAAATTCCATTAAATTTTCATCGGGAATTAAAACAGCATGGGTTTTTAAAGCTAAATGACCAGCTGTCTGCGCAGCCCTTTTAAGGGTGCTGTGGTAAATCTTTACGATCTGATAATTTTGACTAACATATTCACTCATAGCTTCCGCTTGATGATGCCCGCGCTCGGTCAGTTCAAAATCGGCTCTGCCCTCATGAACATCAAGAATATCCGCTTCACTTTCGCCGTGCCTTATTATCAATAGCTTCATTGAATTACCCTCCTAAATAAAATCCGGTTTTTCGGACGATCCAGTGTTGACAAACGCCGATCCTTGGCGTAAATCATTCCCCGCAACGGTGTGAGCCTCGCTGTCTATCGAGAATAAGATAAAAATTTTGAATTTTCTGTCCTTATATAAACCTATGTAATGGGAGCAGCCGCGCGATAAACGGAGATCTGCGCGGGCATTGAGCCACGCGGCAATAAAGCAAATCGGCTAATGTGAAATATTATAAAAAAATATTCCTAAGTCCTCGCCAATGTCTATGCCCGCAAGCAACGCAAACAATGAGAGCAGAAGCAGAATACCGATTATGACCAAGATCATTTTTTTATTGGTTTTCTCTTCTTGCGTTTTCATTTCAACAAAATTTTTTTCTGCCGCTTCTTTATAATTGTCCATAATGATATGTTCCCCTGTCAGGAGCTCATTCACATTTATTTTTAATAATTCGCAAAGCTCCAGCATGATCGAAGCGTCCGGCATATTCTTGCCGTTTTCCCACTTTGATACCGCGCGATCCGTTATACCCAGCTTTTCGGCAAGCGACGCCTGAGTATATCCGTTTTCTTTCCTGCACTTTGCTATAAACTTTCCTATTTTTTCCTGATCCATTTCGGGAACCCTCCTTTACGTCATCGATTATACAAAATTTTTGACGTTTTTACCACGAACCGGCGGTTGATATGGCGCAAATTCGTTAGACTCAACCATCTCAACGTTAGGTTGAGTCAAAAAATCCCGATTTACCGCGCCTTGCCGCAATGCCGTTTATGGGGGGCATTCCTCCTCGCTTCTGTCCTTGATACCTATCCTCACCTTGTTCACGCGCAGGCTTGCCGCCTCCAGCACCGTGATGATAAAATCCTCTGTCTCCGTCACATCGCCGCTCCGGGGTATCTTGCCAAAGGTCTCCAGCACCCAGCCCGCCACGGTGTGAGCCTCGCTGTCTATCTCCCACTCGATATCCCGCGCGGAAAGATACCGCCGCAGGCTGTTCAGCGAAACGTCGCCGTACACCTCAAACTCGCTGTCGCTCACCGCGGTCACGGGGGATTTCACCTCGTCGCTCTCGTCCCATATCTCTCCCACAAGCTCCTCCAATATATCCTCCATGGTGACTATACCGAGCGTTCCGCCGTGCTGATCGAGCACCACCGACATATGGCACTTCTGCTTCTGCATAGCCTTGAAAACCTCGGATATCTTCAGCATATGGGGAAGATAGATAGTTTCGCGGATAAGCTCGCGCACGGTCAGCTCTCCGCCCTTTTTCTCGTAGCCCTTTACAAAATCCTTTTCGGATATTATTCCCACGATATTGTCAAGAGTTTTCTCGTAAACCGGCATTCTCGAATATTCCTCCGAGAGGAATTTCGCGCGGACCTCGTCGGCGGTGTCGTTCACCTCAACGGCGGTCACCGCCACGCGGGGAGTGATTATCTCGTCGACGGTTATCTCGTCGAACTCCAGAGCGCTGCGCACAAGGTTGCTCTCCTGCTTCTCCAGAACGCCCTCGTCCTCGATCTCGTCGATTATCGCCATAAGCTCTTCCTCTGTCACCGAAACGCTGTCCTTTTTGCTGAACAGCTTCGATACTCCCTTTTTGAGCAATATAAAAAGCGCGGAAAAGGGAGTGAATATCACCATAAGAAAAGAGATTATGCCCGATACCGCCGCGCAGAAGCTCTCCGCGAAATCCTTCGCTATGCTCTTGGGCAGCACCTCACCGAAAATCAGCACCACCAGCGTTACCGCCACCGTGGACACCAGCGAGCCGTACCTCTCACCCACTATCCTTATTGCCAGTATAGTCGCTATGGACGAGGTCGCTATATTTACGATATTGTTTCCGATAAGCACAGTGGTAAGCGCCTTATCGTATTTGTTCAGTATTTTCAGCGCGCGCTCCGCCCCGCTCGAGCCGTTCTCCGCCATACTTTTCAGACGTATGCGGTTGACTCCCGAAAACGCGGTCTCCGTCGCGGAGAAAAACGCGGACAGCAGCACAAGAATTACCAATACAGCAATATCCATATTTTGTATGCTTCCCGGGGAAGCACTCCTTTCCGACATAGTG
>CAZKJC010000271.1:0-3648 GCA_964552995.1 uncultured Ruminococcus sp. | reverse complement strand
ACACGGAGCGTGCGCTCACCTACTTCGGCGGCGAGGAGGTAGGCTGGCACGACAAGGACTGGCAGTGCGAGCGCTACCTTGACGGAGCGCAGTATATGTACGGCGTTTCGCTGATGAAGTGCGCGATGGTGCTGCAATTCTTCCTGCCGGGCGTGCCCTCGATCTACTACGGCGACGAGGCGGGCATGGAGGGCTACCGCGATCCTTTTAACCGTCGGTGCTACCCTTGGGGCAATGAAAATCTCGATCTGATAGAGTTCACAAAGCAGCTCTCCAGGATCCGCAAGGGCACACGCGCCTTTGAGCAGGGCGAGATGGAATTTATCGAGGTGGACGACAAGGTGTGCGTTTTCGCGCGGTACGATAAGATAACCCGCGACGCCGCGATAATCTATCTCAACAAGTCCACACGCGGACGCAGCTTTGAGATATCAAACGAGCATACCGATATGTTCTATGATTTCAAGGTCGCGTTTGATCGCTACGACAGAGGCATTGAAAACGGACGGATAACCGTTGCGCCCTTTGATTACGCGGTAGTTTACTGCAAGATTTAAGGGAGGATACAATGTGCCTTATATGTGACAGGATAGAGATGATAAAAAAGGGAGAAAATCCTTATTTTGTCAGAGAGCTTGAAACGGGGTATGTCGTTATCGGCGATCATCAGTATTTTAAGGGATTCACGCTGTTCCTGTGCAAGACACATGAAACGGAGCTTTTCCGGCTCGACAGGGATCTCAAGATGAAATTTCTCGAGGAAATGTCGATAGTCGCGCAGGCGGCTGCGGCGGCATTCGGCGCGGATAAGATGAATTATGAGCTTCTTGGTATGGGTGACGCTCATCTGCATTGGCATTTGTATCCGAGAAGAAACGGCGATCTCGACGGCTACGGCAATAACGGCAAGGGTCCCGTCTGGTGGCTGCCTATGAATATCATGTATGATGACAACACAAAGCCATCCGAGCAGGAGCTGGAGGATATGAAGCGGCGGCTGAAATCCGAGCTTGATAAATTGATATAACATTAAAAGGGCTGCGCAAAATCGGTGCAGCCCTTTGTCCTATTTTTTTCGTCGCCAAAGCAGCATATTGTCCTCAAAGAAGCCATCCAGTCTATCGCTGTCCTTAAGCCACGCCAGGTAGGAGCGCACGGTGCTTCCCACCAGCACATACTGCTCAAAACTCATTTTAAGCTCATATTCGGTAAACAGCTTTTGCAGAAGTGCCTCAAAGCATATCGGCTCGGAGCATAGCGAAACTATGCGGTCGGCAATACCCTTTACCGCGTCTATATTGTATTGGGCAAGCTCTGAGATGTCCTCGGCAACGGGAGCGTGTGATGGCACAAACATTTTTGCAGTCAAGCTCTTTACCGTTTCAAGAGTCTTGATATATTCAGCCACGTCGTAGATAAATCCGATTTTGTATTTATCGAGAGTTTCTTTGCTTGAAAGGCAGTCCGCGAGGAAAACAACATCATCGGGTGTGCGAAATCCCACCATATCAAAGAAATGTCCTTTTAAAGGGATTATCTCAATTTCCTGCGGGAAATCCGGATCGGAAAAATCGTTTACTGTGCTTTCCTGTGCCATAAGGAACTTGTGCCGCAGCTCTTTGAACGGGTAGCCGCCGTACAAAAAGGACGGCTCCAATATCGGGTGCTCGGTAAATGCGGATTCTATCCCTCCGGAGAAAATCTTGCAGTTCGTTCTCTGCTGCAATAGGCTGTTCCCGCCGATGTGGTCGGCGTTTGAGTGGGTAATGAGTATCCCCGCGAGCTTCCATTCCCACTCGTTCAGTATTTTCAAAGCCCGCTTTCCCGCGTCTTTGTCGTTCCCACTGTCAATAAGGTATGCTGAGCTTCCGTTCACATATATTCCTATTTTAGCGGGACAATCCAGGTAAAAACTCCGATCGCCGGCTTGATGTAATTCGTACATAAATACCTCCATCAATAAAAAATTGTATTGTAAACACAGCAAAGGCTTTGCCCGCTGTTGTGATATATATGCGGTGTATCCGCCGAAAAGCGTACCGCCTGCTTCTCCGATACGCTTATAGTCCGATCGTTCACGATAATATCCAGCTTTCCTCTTATGACAAATACGGTCTCCGTTACATTATCGCAGTGTCTGTCGGAGCAGTGGCGGCAGCCCGCGTCAAACTCAATATAAAATGATTCAAAGCTTCTTACAGGGTCGTAGGGGAACAGTGTGTAGGCTCTCATAGCGCCGTTTTCCTCGATAACCGCATTTTGAGCGTTCACTTCGGCAATGGTATATTTCGTATCGTTCTCCGATAAAAACAGGGAAAGCGGCGCCTTTAATCCAGTTGATATTTTCCATAGAGTGTTTATCGTGGGGGTAGTGCGTCCCTTTTCTATTTGCCACAGCATTGGCTTGCTGATTCCCGTGAGCTCGGCGGTCTTATCCAGTGTCAGACCTCTTTTTTGGCGTATCTGCTTTAGCCTATCGCCTATTGTATTCATTATGGTACTCCCTTATTTAATATAATATGATTTTATTATATTATAGCATATATAGACTTGAATGTCAAGTAAAATATCATAACATCGTATTATTGTTATGGTAAGCTTGTATAAAATACATCTATAAAAAACTAATGCATCGCGCGTTCTACCTCATCTCAAAAATGAAACGAAACACGAGAAAGAGAGAAAAAAGCAGGGAATCGGAGAGAAATACAGAGGAAAAGGGATATATTTAAAATTTAAGCAAAAAAGCCCTTGACAAAGTATGGTTAAAAGTGTATAATAACTAATGTTGTGATGACATTTCCATCGGAAATGAAGATAAATGAAAATAAGGAGGAAGTAATATGTCAACATATATGCCTAAGGCTGAAACAGTAGAACGCAGCTGGTATATTCTCGACGCGGCAGGCAGACCTCTCGGTCGTGTTGCGGCTATGGCTGCTCACCTGCTCAGAGGCAAGCATAAGCCCACATTCGCGCCTCACTGCGATTGCGGCGACCATGTAATCATCATTAACTGCTCCAAGGCAGTGCTCACCGGCAAGAAGCTGGAGAAGAAGGTTTACAGATGGCACACGGGCTGGATCGGTCACCTCAAGGAGGTAGGCTACGACAAGCTGATGGCGGAGAAGCCCGAGAAGGCTATGACGCTGGCGGTAAACGGTATGCTGCCCGATACGACCATCGGAAGAAAGGCTCTCACAAGACTGCGCTGCTACGCAGGTGCGGAGCATAAGAACGCGGCTCAGAAGCCCGTTGAGTATAAGTTTTAAGGAGGGCTGAATATGTACGAATCTAACTACTACTACGGAACAGGCAGAAGAAAGCACTCCGTTGCAAGAGTAAGAGTTTATCCCGGCAGCGGTTCGATCACCATTAACGGCAGAGGAATAGACGATTATTTCGGTCTTGACACTCTTAAGCTGATCGTTCGTCAGCCTCTCGCTCTTACCGATACGGTTGAGAAATTCGATATTGTCTGCACAGTCGCAGGCGGCGGTGTTACCGGTCAGGCGGGCGCTATCCGCCACGGTATCTCCAGAGCGCTGCTCCAGTATTCCGACGAGCTGCGTCCCGTTCTTAAGAAGGCAGGCTTCCTCACTCGTGACCCGAGAATGAAGGAAAGAAAGAAGTACGGCTTGAAGGCTG
>CAZKJC010000270.1:0-3660 GCA_964552995.1 uncultured Ruminococcus sp. | reverse complement strand
CAGTTGACCCTATACGAAAGGAACATCAAATTGAACACTTGACAAAGTTCCTGTTTTGTGCGCCATTAAGACAGCGGATAACCTTTGTCAGTCTTTCCGCTCTAGGTACATTAGAGGCTAAATCGCGTTATTAACTGCTCTAAATGCCCACAACATAGTAGATCAAATTTGTGCTATCAACAAGGCTATACAAAACTGATGCTGCAAGCCCGAGGGGGTATCCCTCGGGCTTGTGCTTTATGCGCCCACCAAGAACGACTTCGGGGGTTATTATTTGGTTTGCAGCGTTTTTTTCCGAAATTTTTCGCCTATTATCCATGGAGCGATCCGTTTCAATATCTCATAAGCGGGCACACACAGCGCAATCGTCACCGCGGCAACGGCAAGCGTCAGTATAGCCGAAGCCCTCACCTCTTCGGTAGATATATCCAACAGTATCGAGATCAGCTTGCACAGAACGCGGTAAATAGGTCCGTGTATGCATAAGATGACCAGGGATATTCTTCCCACATATTGAAGCGCCTTAACGCGTTCCAGCAGCATTGATATCACCGACAATCCCGCTATCCCCACAAAAGCCGTGACGAACCACATCGCTCCGCCGTTCAGATCATAATACGCAAGCGCGAAATTGCCGCCCGTCAGTATTACAGCTCCCGTCAACCTGACAGCTATGGGACTGCGAGTGACAAATCCGTCCGCTTTGAGCTCCGCCAGCAAATGTCCGACGGCATAGTATCCTATGTATCGGAATACCCTGTCTATCCCCCACGGCAGAGCCGGTATGGGAACAAAAATATGTATCACCGCCATTACCGCCGAAACAATATACGCGGTTTTATTGCCGCCGATATTCACCAATATATTATAGAAAACCGCCAGAACGAAAAAGCAGGGCAGGAACCACAAATGCGAATGGAAATCCAGAAGCTTATATTCCCCCAAAAGCAGCCCGAGAGCAGCTTCACCAAAGGTCTGCGAAATACTGCGGAACGACCTTTCAATAAAGTACCAATATATCAGTATCACCGCTCCAAAGGTAAAATAGGGGATAACTATCTTTTTTACCCTGCCCAAAAGATCGTCCTTGATCTTCTTTTTCCTGTACACCCAGCCGCCCGCAAAGAAAAACAGCGGCATATGAAATGAGTATATCCAATTAAGCGCGGTATCGTTACGGTAGATATGCCCTATCACAACGGAGATAATTCCCAGTGCTTTCAGCACGTCCAGCCATAGGATACGTTCTTTTTTATCCAAATGCGTCCCCCTTTAAAAAGGCAGGTCGGATATTCATTCGACCTGCCTTGATCGTTATCAATAAAGACTGCCGTATACCGCGCAGGCTCTGTAATCCGCGCTCTCGAGGTCTTTCGTGCCGAAAGCGCTCCATGCGTGGGGTCTGAACAGACGCTCGTCGGACAGGTTGTGGAGGGAAACGGGTATCCTCAGCATACTTGCCAGCGTGACCAGATCCTCCCCGATATGACCGTAAACAAACGCGCCGTGATTTGCTCCCCAGTTCGCCATAACATTATAGGTATCGCGGGTCGCGCCGCTCGTGCAGATGGGAGCGAACCAGGTGCTCGGCCAGGTCTTGTCGGTTCTTTCGAGCAGGGTTTTGTTCACTTCCTCGGGCAGCTCCACGGTATAGCCCTCGATTATCTGAATAGTCGGTCCGAGACCCTTTACAAGATTTACCCTCGCAAAGGTGCAGGGCATAACTCCCTTTGTGGAGAAACTCGACGAGAATCCGCCGCCGCGGAAATAGCCCAGATTTGCGCAGGGCCAGGTGGTAGCCTTAAGGCACGCGTCGATATCCTCGTCCGTCATATCCCACCAGCTCTTCATCACGTTCTCGCCCTTTTCGTTTTTGCATGCGCCCGTGCCGTCCAGAGCCGCCGCGCCGCTGTTAATAAGGTGGATAAATCCGCCCGCCGCCTTGCCGTCGGGCGTCCAGCCGGTAACGCGCTTTACCGCGTCGGGCGACCAGTAAGTCCTTACGTCCGCGAAAACCGCCGCCTTACCCGTCAGCAGGTGCAGCAGCATAAGGGTAACGCCGTTCAGACCGTCGTTTTCCGTCGCAAAGGGAATAGGCTCTCTCGCGCCGTTCCAGTCAAAGGTGGAGTTAAGTATAGCCTCGGAGAAATCTGCGTTGGGCATAAAATCCGTCCACATTCTCTGACCCTGGAAGCCGCCCATGATCGCGTTTCTGCCCTTAGCCTCCTCCAGCCAGCCCATTTCGGCGAGCTTGGGGTTGCCCTTGAGGATATCGCGGATAATGCAGGTCATCTTCGCGATAAACTCCCAGTTTTCTTCTTTCTCCTTTTCGGAGAGAACGGGGCGCATATAGGTCATTCCTTCGGTGGGATTTATGTCGATACCCTCGGGGCACTTCTCCTTTATCCACGCGAGAGCCTTTTTATACTCCGCTTCATCGTAAATGCCCAGCTTCTCGCGGCGGATTATCTCCGTCATATCCACCCACTCGGGGTGAATGCCGAGGTAGCTGCGGAAGAAATCCTCGTTGCAGTAAGAGCCCGCGATACCCATCGCCACAGCGCCGATGTTGACATAGCTCTTGTTCTTCATATCGCCTACCGCCGCGGCGCAGCGCGCGAAACGCAGTATCTTCTCCTCAACGTCGGCGGGGATCACCTTGTCGTCCGCGTCCTTTACGTCGTGACCGTAGATGGAAAAGCAGGGCATTCCTATCTGAGCGTACGCCGAATTAGCCGCCGCCAGGAACACCGCGCCGGGGCGCTCAGTGCCGTTAAAGCCCCATATCGCCTTGATAGTATTGGGGTTCTCGTCGATGACCTGCGTTACATAGCACCAGCAGGGTGTTACCGTCAGAGTTGCGACAACGTTCTCCTTTGCGAATTTCTCCGCGCAGGCTGCGCTCTCCGCGATACCGCCGATGGTGGTGTCCGCGATAACGCACTCCACGGGCTCGCCGCTCGCGTGGCGCACCTTTGCCGTGATAAGCTCCGCGGCCGCCTTTGCCATGTCCATGGTCTGGACCTCAAGGCTCTCGCGGATACCGAACTGCCGTCCGTCAATAACGGGTCTGATACCGATTTTACACATAGAATTTACTTCCTTTCATGAATATACGGGGCTGTTAAACTGTTACAGCTTCTTCTATTATTATAACTAAAATTTTACTAAAAAGCAATATGTTTTTTGAGGAATTGTATAAATCCCCCCGAAAAGCTTCGGGGGGTGGTATTATACGAATATTCTGAAAGCAGGCTTATACGCTCCATATATGACCGTCAGGATAGATCGCGTTAAGATTTTGAAGAAACCACTGCCGCTGATCGTCATTCATATTCGGAAACGTCTTTTCAAAATCCGAGCTATATTCGGGGATATCTGCTCTCGACGCTTTAAATAAGAGCACCAGCTCCGGTGCCAGATACGGAATGCCGTTTCGGAACAGTATCGCTTTGGACAGCTCTCTTTTCACGTCTTTACGGAAATTGAACAGGAAATGATCATCACTGACGGTGTTGAACAAAAGCTCCAGATAATTCAGCTCCGTTATTCCCTTGTGATAAAATTCGTAATATAACAAATCGCTGTTGTTATCATGGGGGTAAAACTGCACGATGTCGCAGCCGTCCATCACACACATCAGATTACGCCCTGTCTCGC
>CAZKJC010000269.1:0-3669 GCA_964552995.1 uncultured Ruminococcus sp. | reverse complement strand
CGCACCGATTGTAAGCAGAAGAAACAGCCCCAGATACCTCAGACAGTACATCATATTCATATATGTCTGGGCTGATTTGGCGCTCCCTCTTTTAAGGGAGCTTTGCGCGGTCTTTCCCAATGCGAGGAAATTCCCCGCGCATATGATATTTCCGTAGACCGCGCCGACAAACAGCGTATAGTCGAATCCCGCCGCGAAGAAGATCACCAGTATCACCGCGAAGTATACTCCGTTCGCCGCCAGGTAGTAGGGCAGCAGCGAACGCATTTCCTCATAGACAGGCTCGTTTTTTTTCACCATACCCACCATACCCTTGCCTCTCATTTGCGCAAATTCTTATAATCATCATAATAATCATTGTCGCGCGGAGCGTTATACGACTTGGGGACGTTCTTCTCTTCCCCGCCGTACATCTTTATAAGCTGTCCGAGGTAGGATACCGCTCCCCCTATCATAAAAATAAGCCCCAGCGCCACGCACACTCCCATTACCCAGTCGGGAAGCTCATAGCGCTGCGTTACGAAGTATCCGCCCACAATGAACAGCAGCAGCGGCGCCAGTATCACAAACGCAAGCTGGCTGACCGTCGTGTAGACCGACACGATATTCTGCTTCTTTTTCATCAGTACACAAACTGAGCAAGCCGCCACTCGCCGTTGATCTTCCTCATAGCCGTTTCAAGAACGGAGTCCTTGTTCGTTTCGTCTATTTCGGAATCCGGAGTAAGCCCGCCGAGATATATCGTCAGCTCGCACTCCGTTTCGGACTTGGGCAGCACCGCGATATTGCAGGTCGACCAGTCCTTGTTGTAGCTTGTATCGGGCGTGAAATCCGCGCTTATGCCGAGAACCGTTTCGGTCGTATACAGCGGGCGTGACTCGCCGCTTTCCGCCTCGTCGGTGTAGACCGCGTCCACCAGGACCTCGCGGTTTACATATACCGCCTTGCCGTTCCCGTCAATATTGGTGAGGACTCTCTCCGCCTCGGAATTGACATATATCGACTTGAGCATTTCCTCTATCTGCTCCAGCGAGGAATACTCTGTGGAATTTACCGTGTATATACCGTCCTCGGGGAGATTCCCGTAGGGCTCGTCAAAATGCGCCAGACCCTCCGTGATATAAAGCCGTATTACGGAAAAGTTATCCCTTACAAGATCGTGCGCCGCGTAGGTGCACTCCTCAATAAGCTCGTCGGTCGGGATAAAAATGCTGGATACCGGAGCAGGGTCGGAGCCGTTCTGATCAGGCTTATCCTTCTTCAGCGTCAGCATAGCCACTATCGCCAGCACTATGGCGATAACGGCGATAACAATAGTTGACACGAGCGGGATAACGCTTTTGTTTTCTTTGTATTTCTTTTCACTCATAAATTAGCCTTTCGGAAAAAGATACTCGACGCGCCGATGTACCGCTCACCCGATCAGTCCTTGCTGTCGAAGGTGATCGCCTCGGGGATCGCGCTGCGGCTGTCCTCCTTGGACAGGAACGTAGTGTTGACATATCCCTGGATTATAGCGCCGTCTGTGACCGCGATGGTGGAGGCGTTGATATCGCCGAACACTATCGCGTCGCGTTTCAGCTCCGCTCTGCCCGTTATATCCAGCTTGCCGCGTATTCTTCCGTTTACGTCCGCGTACTGGGAGGAGAGGTCGCCGATAAGTATAGTATCTCTGTCCATCTTCATTCTACCCTTAAGGGTAACATTTCCCTGCATTGCCGCCGAGGACATACCCGCGTTGTTGCAGGTTATATCTCCCACGACCTTACCTGTCATGTCTATGTTGCGGGTAGTTTCGATATTACCCTTTATGTTGCCGTCTATCTGCATATTCGCGAGAGAGCGCACGTTTCCGTCGATTATGGTATTTTTTGAGATAACGGTAGTTTCGTCCACCTCGGAAGCGTTTGACGTACCGCTGACTCCGCCCTGCTCGGGCGGAACAAACCCGCCGTAGCCGCCCTGACCGTTATAGCCGTTCATATTTGTCTGCACGGGGGACTGTCCGCTGAAAGGCGGCGCCGCGGCGGAAGCGGACTGCGCCCTTGCCGCGTTCATATTCATTCCGCCCTGCGACGGATCGGACTGCGCCGCCTGATTATACTGAACTCCGCCCATAGGCTGCGCAGACTGATCGGGGTTGAACTGACCCGACTGAACGTTCCCGTTAGGCTGACCGGGCTGAACAGGCTGTCCGTTCATCATAGGCTGCGTGGGTTGAGCGGGTTGCGCAGGTTGCGTGGGTTGAGCGGGTGCGGTCGGCTGAGCGGGCTGACCGAACTGACCCGACTGACCCATCAAATCGGGCTGAACGGGCTGCGCGGCAGCGTCCTGCTGAGCGCCCTCCTGCTGTAAGTACCTTTCAAGCTCCGAGGGCTGCGCGCCCGAAGCGGCGGGATTCTGCTCCTGCCCGTCCTTCTTCCACAGCTCCTTTACCGCCTGTGAAAAATTATCCTTGATCCCCATTGTATGATCCTTTCCTTTTACGCATACGGCCCGATAAACTGCACAGGCATCGTATTATCGTTGATTTTATCCAGCTTGTAGTTTTCCCCGACAAGCACTTTCAGAATATCCTCAAGCACATAAACCGTATTTTCTCTCGGCGCGGAATCATGCATCAGCACCACCGAGCGGTAATTCTGCGCGATATCCGACGGTATGGAGTTATACATCTCCGACCAGGTGGCGCCGCCCACGTCGTTGCTGTTCACGTTCCAGTCAAAATAGCGGAAACCGCGCCTTGTCATCTCCTCTATTATCGCGTCGCGGGTATCCCCGTTGAAATCGTTCACGCTGCCGCCCGGGAAGCGGAACAGGGGCGTTTTTACTCCCGTAGCGTCGTAAACTATATCCCATGCCTCGTAGAAATCGTCCAGATACGCTTCCACCGAGGCGTAGATCTTCTCGTAATCGTGCGTCGCACTGTGCACTCCTATCGAATGCCCCTCGCTGACTATCGCCCTCAGAAGCGCGTAGCACTCGTCCGTCCTGCGCGGAACAACGAAAAACGTCGCCTTTACGTCGTATTTTCTCAGCAGCGAGAGCACCGTATAGGTGTTCTGCGACGGACCGTCGTCAAATGTGAGATACACCGCTCCCTGCTCGCGCACCATATTTTCGGCACTGACGGGCGTTACCGTCATATCCTCATGTATGGCGATATATGGGCTTTCCTCCACGGACTCCTCGGTCTCCTCCGGAGCGCTCGTTGCGGGCGCGCTCGTTTCCGGCTCGGCGGACACGGCAGGCGTGGTGGATGCGGAAGCGGGAGTTGTTTCGGGCGGAGCGGGCTTGGGAGGATCCTCCTCCTTGTCGTCCGCGTAACCGTTTATCTCTTTTAAATAAGCGATAAGCTCATCGTCGGAGTTTCCGCTTCTCTTGTATATCTCATAAAAATCGCCCAAGGTTCCCGCGCGTTCTCCGACAAGGACGTCCGCGACGAGCGAGATCCGCTCATAGTTACGCTCCGCTTCCTCAAGCCTTTTGTTGGTATTCGCCAACATCACGCCGAACACAATGCACAAAACCAGCGGAAGAAAGAAAACTATCGCGAGTACCGTTTTAATCAGTACCTTAAAGAATTCAACGCTGCCAAAACGCATTTTTATAACCATGCTCCATAGAGAAGCACCACTCCTTCATTATCTCTGCGCGCCGATCCTTCGA
>CAZKJC010000268.1:0-3683 GCA_964552995.1 uncultured Ruminococcus sp. | reverse complement strand
GTGGTGGGGCTTCGCCCCACACCCCGGCAGGGGCGCTGCCCCTGCACCCCGCCAAAGGGACTAGTCCCTTTGGAAACCCGGTTCCGCGCTTCGCGCGGGGGCGCTTTTAAGACTAAATGTTGCTCAAAATTTTTAGATTAGGAGACCAATATGAGGTATTCAAACCCGATAGTAAAAGGCTTTTATCCCGATCCGAGCGTATGCGCGGCAAACGGGAAATATTACATGGTATGCAGCTCGTTCCAGTACTTCCCGGGCGTTCCGCTGTTCGAGAGCGAGGATCTGGTAAACTGGCGGCAGATAGGTCACGTTCTCACGCGCAAAACTCAGGTCATGCTGGAGGGAATAAACAGCTCCGGCGGCGTTTTCGCGCCTACAATAAGGTATAATGATGGCAGGTTTTACATGGTTACCACCAACGATACCACCCATCAGAATTT
Source organism: uncultured Ruminococcus sp. (assembly GCA_964552995.1). GTDB lineage: Bacteria > Bacillota > Clostridia > Oscillospirales > Ruminococcaceae > CAG-115. Next base: position 3,243 of record CAZKJC010000268.1, on the reverse strand, counting down.
TTATGTGTATACCGATAACATCTACGGCGAATGGAGCGAGCCTGTCTATGTTGAGCAGGACGGAATAGACCCGTCGCTGTTCTTCGAGGACGGCCACGCGTATTTTATGAGCAACGGCACGGACAGCAACGGCGTCGGCGGCGTTGTTCAGTGCGAGATAGATATAAACACTGGCAAAAAGCTGACCGACAGCCGCTGTATCTGGCAGGGCTCGGGCGGAAGATATCTTGAAAGCCCTCACCTATACAAAATAAACGGTACATATTATCTGATGGCAGCGGAGGGCGGCACGGAGTACGGTCACATGATAACCCTTGCCCGCGGCGATTCGGTATGGGGAGACAAGGGCGGCAGGTTCACGACATATCCCGATAATCCCATAATCACAAACAGGAACAAAGCGCCCTATATTATCCAGGGAATAGGTCACGGCGATCTTATCTGCGACAAATACGGCGACTGGCATATCCTGTGCCTTGGCTTCCGTCAGATCGGCGAGTGGATGCCTTATCATAATCTCGGGCGCGAGGTGTTCATGGTTCCCGTGACCTTTACCGAGGACGGCTGGTTCTATGCGGGACTTGATAAGACCGCGGCGGACAGCTACGAGATCAAGGGCGATTTCGCTCAGAATGAGAAAAAGCGCTACACCTTTGAAAATACGGACTGGGACAAGGAGTGGTGCTTCCTGCGCCACCCCGAAATGAGCAATTATGAGCTGTACGACGGCAAGGCGGTGCTGCACGGAACAGACAAAACGCTCGACGACGCTGCTTCCCCAACGTTCATAGCCCTGCGCCAGCGTGAGTTCAACGGAGCTCTTTCCGTCAATGTAAAGCTGAGCGGCGGCGAAGCGGGCGTTACCGCCTATATGTGCGAAAACGAGCATTACGAGATAGCCGTAAGAAAGACCGAAAGCGGCTTTGAGGTCATAGAAAAGCTGAATATCGGCGATATCAAGCACATACAGAATACCATTCCCGTTGAAAGCGGCAAGGTAACGCTCAAGCTGTATATGAACAATTACTCTTACAGCTTCGCGGCGGTCACGGATAAGGGGGGGATTTCTCTCGGCTATGCGCAGGCGAAATATCTTACCAGCGAGGTATCCGGCGGATTTACGGGAGTTGTTCTCGGGTTGTACGCGGTCGGCGGCAGCGCGGAGTTTACCGGATTTGAATATACCTATGAATGATAGGTTTGCGAGGTTATTATGGACTTGTTTCGGAAATTCAGGAGCATGAATATTGACGGTGCTCTGCTCTCGCTTGAATACGGGGAGATCACGGAGCCGTATTTCTGCTATCCCGTCAATGCGCAAGTTATCGGGTTTGAGGGGAGCATTCTGTATTGCTTTCTTCCCGAATACAGCGATATGGTTTTTGCGGCGAATCCCGAAAGCTGCGCCGATAAAAACGTTTATCCGCTTGCGGCGAGCTTTGAGGATTTTTTAAGGCTGATCCTGTCGTGTGGCAGTGCGAACCCCGTCGAGCAGATAGTATGGATGGACAGGCGGCGGTTTGATGAGCATTTGCAGTCCGAAAGGGAGATTCAGACCGACGAACAAAGGGAGCTTCTTGCGCTTCTGGAGCGCGAGCTTGGAATTACCCCCATGCAAGACCCCTTTGAATATGTCAGGTCGCTTCAGTCGGGCTTTGACGACAGTAAAATACAATACAGCGCCGAGTATTATGATGTACTGGGGATAGAGCCGCCGGAACACTGAAAGCGGTTTCAAAATTTACTTTAATCCCCAAAAGATATAAATAATTTCCCAACATCTTGAAAACGTTTTCAGGATATGATATACTTGTTTCAGCAGCGGGGAGACCCGCATTAAGGAGGACAATTTATATGGAGAAACTTTACGAGATCAAGCTCTCTCCCGCTAAGTGCGCGGTGGACTTAGGCGACGGCAGCGAGCGCGGCGAGTATGTAAACCAGGACTACATACTGCACAAGCTGGGCAGACCTCACCGTGCGGTGAGCCTTATGTACTGCTACTACCCGCTTGACGAGACCTTCCCCGAGCGCGCGAGATACGCGTTCGCGGACAAGGAGGTAAGCTTTCAGTGGGATTACCCCTACGACGACTATTTCACCTATAAGGGCGGAATAGGCGGCACGACCGACGACGAGCCGTTCACCTGCATGAAGGACGTGCGCCGCCACGGGCAGGACGTAATTTTAACGCTGACCATCGACCCGAATCTTACCGACGATTACCTTATCAAGATCGCGCAGGAGCTGAGGACCTACGGCAGAATGCAGCTCCGCATAAACCACGAGGCTACCGGCAACTGGTTTTCGTTCAACAAGCGCGCGACCTATCAGGAGGTAGCGGATTTCTACGTTCGTTTCCATAATATTATAAAAAGGGAAGCTCCCAACGTTTCCACTATTCTTTGTATCGGCGGTGTCGAGCACCCCGAAAAGAGCAATGAGATAGAGATGGAAAAGGAGTTCGCGGAGGCTGTAAAAGCTACCGATATATGGTCGGTGGACAAGTATATGTCGCTGCACTGGGGCTGGCCTTACGATATCGCGGACGAGGGCGGAACGAGCTTCGGGCGCAGCAAGGTGTCCGACGTGTATAATCTCACCAAGCTCTCCGAGAAGCGTTACCGCGAGATATGCGGCGGCGTGAAGAAGCCCATGGTAATGAGCGAGTTCAACGCGGACGGCGACGTTACGGGACCCTATGACCAGGCGGATATGATAAAGGAGTTTACCGATCTTCTGAAAAACGACAGCGATCAGGGCTGGTTCAACGGGTTTACCTTCTATCAGTTCCGCGACAGAGGTCGTCTGGGTCTTGAAATAGAGGACCCCAACAATCCCGACGTGGGCGTTGAGCAGCCCGCTTTGCAGACCTATAAGGAGATAATCCACGACGATTATTTCTCGCCCGCGATAGAGCAGGGCGGCGAGGTAACGCTCCCCGCGAAGCTCCGCTGGGGCGGCAGCGAGGACAGCACCGGACTTGCTATCCCGCTGCATTTCGAGAAAAATCCCGTATTCTGCGAGATATATTTTGACGAGCCGCTGAATCTTATGATGGAGCTTAACGGAAAGTGGTTCTACAAGAGCCCCGAGGCGAAGTGCATAGACCTTATGCCCGCCTTTTTCGAGAAGCCCCTCAACGGCGAGGCGGATATGACCCTGAAAATTTTCGCTCCCCCCGCAAGCGGCGAGAACGACCCCTCGCAGGGCGATGACTGGCAGATGAATTACTATTCCGAG
>CAZKJC010000267.1:0-3692 GCA_964552995.1 uncultured Ruminococcus sp. | reverse complement strand
ACACCATGAGCGAGATAATCGCCAGCGTGTATGATATGATAGAGTATACGGGGATAAAGGAGGGGATACTGTTTCTGGACGAGATCAACTGCGTTTCGGAGACCCTCGCGCCCGCCATGCTGCAATTTTTGCAGTATAAGATATTCGGGCGGCACAGAGTTCCCGATGGCTGGATAGTGGTAACGGCTGGAAATCCCCCCGAGTTCAACAATTCGGTGCGGGAGTTTGATATAGTTACCTGGGACAGACTTAAAAGGCTGGACGTAGAGGCGGACTACGACACCTGGAAGGAATACGCCTACTCCCGCGGAGTCCACGCGGCGATCACTACATATCTGGATATCAAAAAGGACGATTTCTGCAAGATCGAGACCACCGTCGACGGTAAGACCTTTGTCACCGCACGCGGCTGGAGCGACCTCTCCGAGATGATAAAGCTGTATGAGGAAAAGGGATTCCCCGTTACGGAGCAGCTTGTGGGGCAGTATCTCCAGAATAAAAAGATTGCCAAGAGCTTCGCGATATATTACGACCTGTTCAACAAGTACAAGTCGGATTATCAGGTGGACAAGATACTGAACGGAAAGGCAGACAGCGAGATAACGGAGCGCGCGAAAAACGCGGGCTTCGATGAAAGATTGTCGCTTATCGGTCTGCTTATCGACGGTATCATTGAGGGAGTAAGAGAGAGCTTCCGCGCGGAGAGCGCGCTTCAGGAGCTTATGAAGTGTCTGAAAACCGCCAAGGCGGATTTCGTCAACGACAGCGATTTTACCGCCACGCTGGAACGTCAGATAACCGAGAAGCAAAAGGAGATATCCGTCGGCAAGACCGCTTCAAATCTCTCCGCGGACAGCGAGTACACCTTGAATTCCGTTATCGGCATACTTTCCGACGAGCAGGCGCTGCTTATGGAGAAATCCCCTAAAAACGCGGCGGACGCTTTCAAGCTGCTGAAATCTGATTTCGACAAGCGCAAAAAGGAGCTTTCAAAGATCGTATCAAAAAACAGCGGAATGCTCACCAACGTTTTCACGTTCTGCGAAGCCGCCTTTGCAAAGGGTAGTCAGGAGCTGCTGATACTCGTTACCGAGCTTACCATAAGCACCTACGCAGCTCATTTTATCGCCCGCTACGGCTGCAAGGAGTATTTCGACAACAATAAGGAAATGATGTTCTTCGAGCGCCAGAAGCAGATCATTATGGAGATCGAGGAATTGAATCTTGATTAAATTATAATAATCAGTTTAAGTCGTCCGACAACCGGACGGATAAAATTTTTTCAAATCTTGCCAAACCTTTGGGGCTTTTCCGACACTATATATACGGAAACGGGAAAATCCGAGATTCTCTCACTCATTTTACGTCAGTTTTGTATTTAAACAACTTCCGGTAGAAAAACCGCGGTTTTCACAACCAAAATAATGATTTTAGTTGATTTTCCCTGTTTACATCAACCGACGATTGTGTTATAATGTAGTTAACACAACCGAAAGGGGAGTTTAAAATGTCCGCACAAACGTTTTTTTCGACCCGTCTCCAGGCTCTGCGAAAGGAGCGCGGGGTAACGCAGGAACAGCTGGCTAACCATCTCGGGGTAAGTCCGCAGGCGGTGTCCAAATGGGAGAACGGCAGCTATCCCGACGGAGACCTGCTGCCAAGGATAGCGGATTTCTTTGAGGTGACGATAGACTATCTTTACGGCAGGACAGAGCGTGACATACCCGTAGAGCAGCAGATAATAAACGCGCTGCAAAGCCTGCCGATACCGGATAACAACGAGCATGAGGAGTATTTTGAGAAAGCGCTGGATTTTATCTGGGCAATGCAGATAGCGGGCTGGCGCGACAGCAAATGGTATTACCCGCGCCACAGACCCAGCAGCTTGGAATGCAGTACCGCTTCATGCGTAACGGACAAAAAGGGCTTTACACATATGCGTATGAACACGGACCTGGAATATTATTTTCTTGCGAAAACTCCGCCGGAGGGATTTGAGGAGCGGCTGGGGAACGTGGAGGTCTTTACGCCGCTGTTTGAGTTCCTCAGCGATATAATCAATTTAAAGGTGACCTTGTATATGCTGTCGCTGGATAACGTCGAAGTGGTAAAGGCTTCTACCGTGGCAAAGCGGCTTAATATCCCGACGGAGAAAGCGGAAAAGGCGCTGGATTATCTTGTCAGACTCGGCGGGAATAGCTCCACGGCGTTCAACATGCGCAATATCATTGTTGAGGGCGACAGGACGGAAAGCGTTTTCGGAGTTGCGGTACATCAGAACTCCGTGTTGATAATGCTGCTCGCGGCGGCGGACACGATCATAAATCAGCCCGAGAACTATAACGTACTTATAGGCAACAGCGACTGCGGCTGGTTCGACAGGAACAAGCTGAAATTTTTGAATCATGGAGGAAGCAATGAAAAAGAAAAATAAAAAAACCGACGAAAAGCAAAATCCGTTCCACAAGGAGTACGGGCTTTTCAGCAACGCGCGGTACATACTGAAGAATATGTTCGGGTACGCGCCGATCCTCTGGGTGCTGATACCGATAGGGGTGATCTGCGCGCCGATAATGAATTACCTCTGGACATTTATGGGGAAATTCGTTATCGATATGATAACGGGTGAAAAGGGCTGGGAGGCTCTGCTGTGGATAATGGTGATGTTCGCCGCCATTCAGATGACGTCCACCATGCTCAACACCTGGTATTACAGCAAATGGAGCACTTTCATTTTGGTGCGTTTTAAAATGATGATCGAAAAGAACCGCAAAGCAATGACGATCGACTTCCGCAACATTGAGGACCCCGACGTGCTTGACTGCTATCAGAAAGCAAACAACGCCGCAAACAGCAACATGAACGGCATTGAGGGAATGATGCGGTATATAGTAATGTTCCTTCAGTCTCTTTCGGTGGTTATTGTGGGACTGGTAATTCTCGGTACGATGAATATTTTCATAGTGCTGATAATGCTGGGGCTTGCTGTGATAACCTTCTTTGTAAGGAACAAGACCAATGCCACGGCAAAAAAGAAGGTCTGGGACCCGCTTGCGCCGTGGTGGCGCAGGAATAATTACCTTTACGATATCACCTCGGATTTCGCCGCGGCAAAGGATATCAGAATGTTCGGGCTGAGCGAGTGGCTGACGGAGAAATACCGCAATGAGAAAAAGGTGCGTATTGAAGCTCAGAAAATGAACGCGAAAATCTGGATACACGCCTCAAACTTCACTAATTTCTGCTTTTCGCTTTCACAGGCTCTGGTGTACGCGTGGCTGCTGTACAAGATCGTAAAGGGCGAGATGACGCTGGGCAATTTCAGCCTTTATCTTGCGTCCTCCACCACGTTCTATGATTATGTACGTCAGATAATGGACAACACAGCCGATCTTATGGCGCGCAGCCGCGAGGTGGACGACTGGCGCAGCTTTATTGATCTCGACGGCGGAGACCCCGACGAGGGAAAGACCGTTCCCGAGATGGACAGCTATGAGTTTGAGTTCAAGAACGTTTCCTTTAAATATCCCAAGGCGGAGAAATACGCTCTCAAAAATCTCAACCTTACTCTCAAGGCGGGAGAGCGGCTGGCGGTCGTGGGACTTAACGGCGCGGGAAAAACAACGTTCATAAAGCTACTGCTTCGGCTGTACGAGCCGACGGAGGGCGAGATATTCCTCAACGGGGTAAAT
>CAZKJC010000266.1:0-3718 GCA_964552995.1 uncultured Ruminococcus sp. | reverse complement strand
AGGTGTCAGCCCCAGTCCGAGCGCGTGAAAGCTCCGCTTTCACTTAATACCAGAATGGAGCTACATAATAAATCTAACAAAACAAACTGCTCCGCTAAATTATCATTTATATCAATTCTTCATAGCCCTCATAGCGTTGATTATCGCTATTACCGACACTCCCACATCAGCGAACACCGCCGCCCACATATTTCCGAACCCGAAAGCGGTAAGCGCCAGCACCGCGATCTTAACTCCCAGCGCGAAAATAATATTTTCCATAACTATACGATGGGTCTTGCGGGCAATTTTTACGGTGGTGTAGATATTGCTTATATTATCGTTCATCAGCACTATATCCGCCGCTTCTATCGCCGCGTCGCTGCCCAGTCCGCCCATGGCTATGCCCACGTCGGCTCTGGCAAGCGAGGGAGCGTCGTTCATGCCGTCGCCCACATACACAAGAGTTGATTTTGCGGGCTTGGCGCCGTACAGCTCCTCGACTTTGGCGACCTTGCCGTCGGGCAGGAGCTCATACAAACACTCGTCTATCCCGACTGTTCCAGCCACCGCCTGTGCCGTGGCTTTTCTGTCGCCCGTGAGCATCACCGTTTTCGCTCCCGATTTTTTCAGCGCGGAAAGCGTATCCGCCGAGCCCTCTTTTATTTCATCGGAAATAACGATATACCCCGCGTATTTTCCGTCTATGGCGGTGTGAACTACCGTTCCCGTGCTGTCGGTGTCGGTATGCCCCGCGCCTATCCTATCCATCAGACGGACATTTCCCGCGCTGATCTTTTTGCCGTTTACCTCCGCGGTAACTCCATAGCCCGCGATCTCCTCCGCGTTCTCCGCTTTGGGGATATTTTCCCCCGCCGCGCTCACTATCGAACAGGCTATGGGGTGATTTGAAAAGCTCTCCGCCGCCGCGCAGTATGTCAGCAGCAGCTCCTCGGAAATGCCCTCGGGTACTATTTTGCTTACCGTAAAGCTGCCCTTTGTGAGAGTTCCCGTTTTATCGAAAACAAAGGTTTTCGCGTTATATAACGCCTCGAGATAATTCGCGCCCTTTATCATTATTCCGCGGCGCGAAGCCCCGCCGATACCGCCGAAATAGGACAGCGGCACGGAAATGACCAGCGCGCAGGGGCAGGAAACGACCAGGAACGTCAGCGCCCTGTATACCCATTCGCTCCAGTTTCCCGTAATAATTGAGGGAATAACTGCTAGCAGCACCGCTCCTATTACCACGATAGGGGTGTATATCCTCGCGAAGCGGGTAATGAAATTTTCGGTTTTCGCCTTGCTTTCCGAGGAATTTTCCACCAGCTCCAGAATCTTCGCCACCGTCGAATCAGAATAGGGACGGCTCACGCGTATTTTCAGCAAACCGTTTGTGTTTACGCAGCCGCTTATTACCTCGTCCCCGACAGTCACCTCGCGCAGAGCGCTCTCTCCCGTAAGGGCGGAGGTGTTGAGCCCGCTCGCGCCGGATATCACCTCGCCGTCAAGCGGTATTTTCTCCCCGGGCTTTATCACGATCACCTCGCCGGTCTCCACCTCGTCCGGCTCTACCTCCGATATAACTCCGTCGCGCTCAACATTGGCGTATTCGGGATTGATATCTATCATATCCGCGATATTTTTGCGGGATTTCCCTACCGCCACGGACTGGAAAAGCTCTCCTACCTGATAGAATATCATTACCGCCACGCCCTCGGAATACTCCCCAATCACCATAGCTCCGACAGAGGCTATCGTCATAAGAAAATTCTCGTCAAACACCTGTCCGTGAGCGATATTCCGCACCGCCCGCCAGAGGATATCCCACCCGACCGTAAAATACGCCGCCAGAAATACCCCCAGTCTTACGAACCATATTACCGAAAATCTTTCCCCCTCGGGAACAAACAAGCCTGCCGCGAAAATTACCGCCGCTATGATTATCCGCAGCAGATTCCTTTTTTGTTTTTTGCTCATAACGGCACCCATTTCAGAGCTTTACTGTGCAGTCGGGCTCGACCTTTTTAATACAATCCACCGCTCTTTTTACCACCTCGTCGAATATCCCGTCGTCGGCTTCTATGGTGAGCTTCTGCGACATAAAGCTGACCGTAGCGGATTTTACGCCCTCCAGCTTGTTTATCGCCGTTTCCATTTTTGCCGCGCAATTAGCGCAGTCAAGGTCAATGAGTTTGAATGATTTCTTCATAACGATCTCCTTATCTGAATTTGAAATTTTCCGCACCGCTGCAAACGTTGCTTTGCAACGTTTGCGCTAGCTCGCCGTAAAAGCTCCGCTCCACTTCGTTCCGCTGCGCTTTCACGGCGACTTGCGGAAAATTTCCTGCGTGGGCTTTACGTTGCTCTTTTTGAACGTTGCTTTTCTGCGTGAGCATTACGCTGCTCTTTGCGAACGTTGCTTTTCTGCGTGAGCTTTGCGCTGTTCTTTGCGAACGTTGCTTTTTTGCGTGAGCATTACGCTGTTCTTTGCGGGTGCTGCTTTTATTAAGCTGCGGTTTGCGGTACATATATTACCGCCACGCAGCAGGGTACCATACCGTCTATCAGCTTCATTTTTACCTTGCCGGCATTGCAGTCCTTAAGCATTTTGTAATAGCTTTCGGGAGTGTATCCTCTCCTTGGCTTGAAGCCGATAAGTTTATATGCCTTTAAAAGAAAATGCTCTTTATTTTCCCATGTAAACGTGGGAAGTATTATCTTTCCCCCTTTTTTCGTGACGCGGCAAAGCTCCTTTACGGCTCTCTGCGGATCACCCAGAAGATGCAGCACGTTTCCCGCTATAACACAATCGTATGTGCCGTCCTCATCGCACAGATCGAATATGTTTCTCTTTTCAAAAACGATATTGTCCGCGCCGCATTTTTTCGCCTTTTTACGCGCTCTGAACAGCATATTTTCCGACAGGTCGGTGCACACTACCTTGTGAGCTTTCTTAGCTGCGGCTACCGACAGCGCTCCCGTTCCCGCCGCGCAGTCGAGAACCTCCGCGCCTTTTGGGACAAGCCTTTTCACAAGCTCCGTAATTTCATTGTAGACCTTGCCGTTAAGCGACTCCGCCATATCATACGCAAACGCTATGTTATCCCAGAAATCCACTATACCACCTCCCTCAATCTTATTCGCTGATATGATCTAAGCCCTGTCTCAATATAGTATTAACGTGACTGTCCGCTAAGGAATAGAAAATAATTTTACCCTCTCTGCGGAATCCCACAAGGTGCGCGTTCTTTAATATCTTAAGCTGGTGCGATACCGCGGATGAGCTCATTCCCACTATCGTGGAGATATCCCCCACGCACAGCTCTCCGCCGCTCAGCGCGCTTAAAATCTTTATCCGCGTCGAATCCCCGAAAACCTTGAACAGCTCCGACAGGTCGATCAGACTGTCGTCGTCGGGCATGGTTTCGCAAATATGCTTTATAACCTCGGGCGGCGCGTACATAAACTCATTTTGAGCTATCTCATTTTCCATTGGAGTTCCTCTTTCTCAAATTATCAATTGAACAAGTGTTCAAGTGTTTGATTGTATTATACACCCTTTATCACAATTTGTCAAGGGGGAAAAAGAAAATTTTTTAAAAAAATTTTTTCGCGTGAATATTTATTGGTTGACTTCTTATTGTAATGTTAAAATTGAATTTCTATGTTTATCCTCTCTGTTATTATGCGAAAGCGGAGCTTTCACGCGCTCGGACTGGGGCTGACACCTACGGGG
>CAZKJC010000265.1:0-3737 GCA_964552995.1 uncultured Ruminococcus sp. | reverse complement strand
CACGCAGGAATTTCAAAAAGGTCGAGTTTGCGAATGCAAACGATGACCGGTTCCCGCAATCGCCCGCAAGGAGTGAGCGCAGCGAACGACTGAGGAGCGCTTGCGGGAATTTTGAAATTCTTTTAAATCATTTGCCAAGAGCAACATAATGTGGACGCAGCAAAGCAACGCTAGCCAAGAACAACACAAAGCGACCACAGCCAAGCAACGCTCGCAAAGAGCAATGTAAAGCCCACACAGCAAAAGCAACGCCCGCTAAGAGCAACGCTTCGCCCACGCAGGAAATTTTTCGCAACAAGGTGCGAATGCGGAGCGCAGCGGAGCATTTGCGCCGCGGTAGGCGAACGAAGTTCGCCGGTGCGAAAAATTTTTTTAATCAGGAGGCAATATGAATCTCGTAAAACTGGAAAATATCACCAAGATGATGAAGGGACAGGTAGAAAGCGGAGCGGTAAAGGGCGCGTCAACCTATGTGCTTCGCGGAGGTCACCCTATTTACCGCGCCAACGTCGGAATGGCGGACGAGGCTCGGGGGATAAAGTGGGAAAATGATACTATTGTGAGGCTGTATTCGGCGACGAAAAATATCACCTCGGCGGCGGTAATGATATTGTTTGACAGGGGGCTGCTGGATATCAACGACAAAGCGAGCTGGTATCTTGAGGGCTTCAAGAATCAGACGGTGCTGACGGAGAATGGCAGCGAGCCCGTGAAAAATGAGGTGACTATCAAGAATCTGCTTGACATGACCTCGGGCTGCTGCTATCCTGACACGGGATTCGCGGCGGGCGCGGAAATGCAGAAGCTGTATGACAAGATGGCGGCGGACGTTGAGGCGGGAAAGCCCTGGGATACGGTCGCTCTCGCGAATGAGATAGGTAAGCAGCCCCTCGCGTTCCAGCCCGGCGAAAGATGGCTGTACGGCACGAGCGCCGACGTTCTCGGAGCGATAGTAGAGGTGGTATCGGGAAAGAAATTCGGCGATTTTCTGCGTATGGAGCTGTTCGAGCCGCTGGGCATGAAGGACACGGATTTCTGGTGCCCTCCCGAAAAGCTGAACAGGCTGGCGGAAAACTACGAGTTCAAGGACGGGGAGCTTGTTCCCTGCAACTGGCAGCACCTGGGTCTTACCTATCTTTGCCGCAAGAAGCCCGAGTTTGAGAGCGGCGGCGCGGGTCTGCTGTCCACAATGGACGATATGGCGGCGTTCGGCTCAATGCTGCTCAGCAAGGGCGTGTACAACGGGCGCAGGATACTTTCGGAGAACGCGGTGCGCTATATGACTACTCCCCAGCTCAACGAAAAGCAGCTTGTTTCCTATGACTGGGAGGATAAGCGGGGCTACAATTACGGAAATCTTATGCATATCGCGACCGATCTTTCGCAGACGGGTCCGTCGGTCCATCTCGGCGAGTACGGCTGGGGCGGCTGGCTCGGGTGTGAGTTTATGAACGATCCCGAGGGCGGCTATACCTTCCTGTATTTTATCCAGCGCTGCGGCGGTCTGGGAGCGCGCCCGATACGGCTCATAAAGCAGATGGTCTACGGCGCCGAGGACTGACGGCAGTGTATAGTGTACAGTGTACAATTGACAGTTAATGTGTCGGCTTCGCCGACAAATCAAAATATTCGCACCACAACTGTCAACTATCAACTGTACACTGTCAACTGTAAATGGGGGTGGTGTAAATGATAAGCGAGGAAATGCGCGAGGAGCTTCTTGCGGTAGGGCTGGATACAAAGGCTATGACGGAGAAGTTTATGGACAGCGAGGATATGTTCAGGCGATACTACATCAAGTTTTTCGACGCGGCGGGCGAGGTCATGGAGAAGCTTTCCGAAGCGGTTTCCGCGGGCGATCTCGCGCAGGTCGAGCGGAACGCACACGCTCTGAAGGGACTTGCGGGAAATATCGGGCTTTCGGGAGTTTTCGACCCCGCGGCGAAGATCGTGGAGGATATCAGAGCGGGCATGACAGAGGATATCCGCCGCGATTTCGACAGCTGCCGCAGCGCTTACACCGCTGCCCTGGAGATTTCAAGAAGAATTTGACAGCGGCGTATCCGCCGCGGAAAGGAATGTGTTATGCCGGATTTTATATCTACGGAAATTCTTATCCCTGTGGGAATAGTTCTTGCAATAATTATCTTTATGTTCGCGGCGGGATACCGCAAGGCTCCGCCCGATAAGGCGTACATTATAAGCGGTCTGCGCCGCAAAGCCAAGGTGGTCATAGGCAAGGCGAGCGTAAAGCTGCCCTTCTTCGAGCGCTGCGACGTGCTGGAGCTTGCGCTGATGTCGGTCGACGTCAAGACCGCCCAGGCGGTTCCTACGGCAGACTATATCAACATCTCCGTGGACGCGGTGGTAAACGTCAAGATATCCCCCGATATGGAAACGATAGCCCGCGCGCAGCAGAACTTCCTCAACAAGAACGTTGACTACCTAACCAAGGTGGCCCGCGAGGTGCTTGAGGGTAATATGCGTGAGATCGTGGGTCAGATGCGGCTTGAGGAAATGATCTCCAACCGTCAGGCGTTCGCGGACAAGGTAAGGCAGAATGCCGATCCCGATCTTAAGGCTATGGGTCTTGAGATAGTGTCGTTCAACGTGCAGAATTTTGTCGACGACAACGGCGTTATAAACGATATGGGTATCGACAATACCATGCAGATACGCAAAAAAGCGTCGATCTCAAAGGCGGAGGCGGAGCGCGATATCAAAATAGCTCAGGCGGAGGCGAACCGCAAGGCTAACGACGCCAAGGTGGATTCCGAGACCGCTATCGCGGAGCGCCAGAATCAGCTCGCGATAAAGCAGGCGGAGCTCAAGCGCGCCGCTGATATCAAGCAGGCGGAGGCGGACGCCGCCTACACCATTCAGCAGGAGGAGCAGCGCAAGACTATCGAGATAACTACCGCCAACGCAAACCTCGCAAAGCAGGAAAAAGAGGTCGAGATAAAGGCTAAGGAAGCGGAGATCAAGGAGCGCGCTCTCGAAGCAGAGATCAAAAAGACCGCCGAAGCCGAAAAGTACGCGGCTCAGCAGCGCGCGGACGCGCAGCTTTACTCCACCCAGCGCAGCGCGGAGGCTAAAAAATACGAGGATATCCAGAACTCCGAGGCGGAGCTTGAGATCAAGAGGAATGAAGCGGCGGCTATACTCGTGACGGCTCAGAATGAAGCCGCGGCGGAAAAAGCCCGCGCCGAAGCCGCAAGGTTCGCCGCGGAGCAGGAAGCGGAGGGTATCAGAGCGCGCGGTCTTGCCGAGGCTGAAGCGGTAAGAGCAAAGGCTCTCGCCGAAGCGGAGGGTCTCGATAAAAAGGCGGAGGCAATGCGCAAGATGGAGGAAGCGGCGGTGCTCCAGATGTATTTCGAGCAGATGCCCGCCATCGCGGAGGCTATCGCGAAGCCGCTGGAGAACATCGACAAGATCACCATGTACGGCGACGGGAACGCCTCGAAACTGGTAAAGGATATCACCGAAGCGACAACTCAGGCGTCCTCGGGACTGCTGGACGGTCTTGGGATCGACCTCGGGAGCATGGTAAATTCCTTTATCACGGGAAAGGCTATCGGCTCGGGGATCAATTCGGAGATACCGAAAGAACCCATCAAGCCCGTAACGCCCGAGAATACTAAAGAAACCGTATAAAACAAATGCGCGGAGTTAAATCCGCGCATTTGTCTGTATATAAAGTGTTGACGAGAAGCAAATGATTTAAAAGAATTTCAAAA
>CAZKJC010000264.1:0-3758 GCA_964552995.1 uncultured Ruminococcus sp. | reverse complement strand
CGAGGCTATGGTCAAGTGGGTAAAGGAGAACTTCGGTACGATAGACGTTCTGGTCAATAACGCGGGTATCACGCGGGACGGACTGCTTCTTCGCATGAGCGAGGAGAACTACGACGACGTTATCCGTATCAATCAGAAGTCGGTGTTCAATATGACAAAGCTGGCGGGCGGAGTTATGCTCCGGCAGAAGAGCGGGCGTATCGTCAATCTGGCTTCGGTGGCGGGTCTGTACGGAAATCCCGGGCAGATGAACTATTCCGCTTCAAAGGGCGCGATAATCGCTATGACAAAGACCGCCGCAAAGGAGCTTGGCAGCAGAGGGATAACGGTGAACGCGGTGGCTCCAGGGTTTATTCAGACACCCATGACGGACAAGCTGACGGACGAGCAGAAAGCGGCAATGCTGGCGCAGATAGCTATGAAGCGCTACGGGCAGCCCGAGGAGATAGCGGGCGTGGTGTCTTTCCTGTGTTCGCAGGACGCTTCCTATGTGACGGGGCAGACTATCGAGATAAGCGGCGGACTGAGTATGTAATTGGTCGGGGGCTGATCATTGAAAGCAAAGCATTTTGATATTTCGGAGGATAAAAAATAAATGGACAGACGAGTTGTAATAACGGGACTGGGAGCGGTGACTCCCTGCGGAAATTCTCCCGAGGAGCTATGGGAAAATCTCCTTGCGGGAAAGCACGGCTTTGAGCTTGCGCCCTGGTTCGGCGAGCAGGAGCCGGAGGCTCTCAATGTTGTTGCAAGGGTGAAAAATTTTGACCCGTCGGAGTATTTTGACAAAAAGGAGCAGCGCCGCAGCGACGTTATCGTTCAATACGCGGTGTACTGCGCTATGCAGGCTCTCGCGGATGCGGGCACGGATCTTAAGGATATCGATCCTTTCCGCGTGGGAACGATAATCGGCAGCGGTATCGGCGGCATTTATACGACCGAGGAGGAGCTGCTGACCTATCACAACAAAGGCAACAGAAAGGTCTCCGTATTTACTATCACCAAGATGATAGGCAATATGGCGGCGGGCGAGGTAGCCATACGTACCGGCTTCAAGGGGAGCAATATGTGCGTTACCACAGCCTGCGCGAGCGGTACGCAGTCGATCGGCGAGGCGTTCCGCGCCATCAAGCACGGATATCTCGACGCGGCGATAGCGGGCGGCACGGAGCACAGCGATATCGGCTTCTGCTTCGCTTCGTTCAACAATATGCATGCTATCACACGCTCAACGGACGTTGGCAGAGCTTCGATACCCTTTGACGCGGAGAGAAGCGGCTTCGTTCTCGGGGAGGGCTGCGGGATACTTGTTCTTGAGGAGTATGAGCACGCCAAGGCTCGCGGAGCGAGGATATACGCGGAGATATGCGGCTACGGCTCCACCTGCGACGCGTATCACGAGACCAGTCCCGACCCCGAGGGAGCGGGCGGCGCAAAGGCTATGGAGTTCGCCTATAAGGAAGCGGGAATGTCCCCCGAGGATATAAATTATATCAACGCGCACGGCACGGGAACAAAGATGAACGACAGCACCGAGACCATGGCGGTGAAGAAAGCGTTCGGGGAGCACGCGAAGAATATCGCGATAAACTCCACCAAGTCCATGACGGGACATCTTCTCGGCGCGGCGGGCGGCGTGGAGGCGGTCGTGACCGCTCTTTCGGTGAAGAACGGAATGGTTCACCGCACTCTCGGATACAGCGTTCCCGATCCCGAATGCGATCTGGATTATGTTACGGAGGGCACGCGTGAGCTTAAGATCACGGGAGCGCTAAGCAACTCTCTCGGCTTCGGCGGACACAACGGCTGCATCTGCATGCGCCCCATTGACGACTGAAAGGACGTGCAACATGAATCTTAAGGATAAAAGACCTATCGAGGACACCATCGAGTGTATTGAAGCGCTGGCGGAGATCGTTAATAAAAATGACCTCGGAAAGCTGAAGATCAGTCTTGAGGATATGGATATTGTCATTGAGGGGAAGAAAACGGTTTCCGCGGCTGCTCCCGCTCCCGCGGCGGCAGCGGTGGCTATCGCTCCGCAGAAGGCGGAAATAACTATCGCGGAGGAATCCGGCAATATCGTTACTTCTCCGATAGTCGGAACGTTTTACGCGTCTCCCGCACCCGACAAGCCCCCGTTTGTAAAGGTGGGCGATACGGTGAACTCGGGCGACGTGGTCTGCATAATCGAGAGCATGAAGCTGATGAACGAGATCAACAGCGAGTTCGGCGGCAGAGTTGCGGAGATTTATGTAAACAACGGCGACGCGGTAGAGTATGGGCAGAAAATTATGCGTATAGAGTAATAACGCTGCCTGCGGCGGCTATCAAAATATGTCGCCGTAGGCGACATCTTAACTGTCAACTATAAACTATCAACTGTAAACTATCCGGAGGTAGCTTTTATGACTTTAAATCTTGAACAGATCAAGGAGATAATTCCCCACCGTGACCCGTTTCTTCTTATAGACGAGGTAACGGAGCTTGAGCCCGGGGTAAGCGTGACTGCGAAAAAATACCTTAAGCCCGACGAATACTGGTTCAAGGGGCATTTTCCCGGGCAGCCTGTAACTCCCGGGGTGCTTATGATAGAGATGCTGGCGCAGGCGGGCGCGGTGTGCGCTCTCTGTCTGCCGGAGAACAAGGGTAAGATCGCCTTTTTTGCGGGTATAGATAAGGCGCGTTTCCGCGGGCAGGTGCTCCCGGGGGATACTCTGGAGCTTCATGTGGAAATGACCGGCAAAAAGGGACCGATAGGCTTCGGCAAGGCGACCGCGACGGTAAACGGAAAAAAGGTCGTTACCGCGGAAATATCCTTTGCGGTAAGCGATCCGCAGCAGTCATAAACCAATAAATGTTTATGGAGTTTTATAATGTTTAATAAGATACTTATAGCCAACCGCGGCGAGATCGCAATAAGGATAATGCGCGCCTGCCGCGAGCTTGGAATAAAGACCGTCGCGGTGTACTCCACGGCGGATAAGTCCGCGCTCCACGCGCAGATAGCGGACGAGGCTGTATGAATAGGTCCCGCGGCTAGCAAGGACAGCTATCTAAACACAAAGGCGATAATCGCCGCTTGCGAGATAACTCACGCGGAGGCGATACACCCGGGGTTCGGGTTTCTCTCCGAAAACGCGGATTTCGCGCGGCTGTGCGAGAAATGCGGGCTGACGTTTATAGGTCCTCCGCCCGAGGTCATGGACGCTATGGGCGATAAGGCTAACGCCAAGCGCACCATGGTTTCTGCGGGCGTTCCCGTTGTACCCGGGTCGGACGGAGCGGTCAGAACGCTTGACGAGGCAAGGGAGATATGCAAGGAGATAGGCTATCCCGTGATGGTTAAGGCGAGCGCGGGCGGCGGCGGGCGCGGCATACGTCTCGTGCAGAGCGAGGAGGAGCTGGAAAACGGCTACATCGCGGCTCAGCAGGAGGCGCTGCAATTCTTCGGCAACGACGAGGTATACATTGAGAAATTCATACAGAACCCGCGCCATATCGAGATACAGCTTCTGGCGGACAATTACGGGAATGTGGTCCATCTGGGCGAGCGCGACTGCTCGCTTCAGCGGCGCAATCAGAAGCTGCTTGAGGAAAGCCCCAGCCCAATAATGACCGAGGAGCTCCGCGCGAAAATGGGCGAAGCCGCGGTGAACGCGGCAAAGGTAAGCGGCTATCACAACGCGGGAACTATCGAGTTCCTGGTGGAAAATAACAACTTCTATTTCATGGAGATGAATACCCGTATCCAGGTG